>JBCCQC010000697.1:0-3023 GCA_039024535.1 Chloroflexota bacterium | reverse complement strand
TTCGAACTGCTACCGGGTACAGAGCAGATTGGCATGGGCCTCACAACCAGCTATCAGCTACTCCCGGAACAGTCCACAGCGGCGATTTACGCGCACCACCCGAACGCGAAATACTTCAGTGTGGGCGTGGATCGCACGACACAACTGCTGGCAAAATAATAAACGCGGCATACATGGTAGGGGCGCAAGTGAATTGCGCCCACTGGAAAATAACAACATCGTGGGGGGACGTTAGACAGAATGCTCCCTGCGATGGACGAACATGACATCGAAGGATCGAACAACCGTGACATTGCAACACTTCATCACAGACATGCCGAAGGTGGAACTCCACATCCACATCGAAGGCTCCATCTTGCCGAAAACCCTGTTCGAACTGGCCGAGCGCAACAACGTCACGCTCCCGTCCACAGACGTAAACGGCCTGCGCGAGTGGTACACCTTCCGCGACTTTGACCACTTCATAGAAATCTACCTGAAAATCGTGGAGTGCCTCAAAACACCGGACGACATCGAATACATGGGCCGCGAGTTCCTGCGTGAGCAGGCCCGCCAGAATATCAAATACACCGAGGCCACATGGACACCGTGGCTGCACTACAACGGCGCAGGCATCCGCTTCGAAGATCAACTGGCAGCACTGAACCGTGCGCGGGCGTGGGCACGTGATGAACTCGGTGTCGATATGCAGTTCGTCCCGGATATTCCACGCAATCTGGAAACAGATGGCTCTGTAGGCATGATGACAGCGGAGTGGGCCGTCAGCGGGATGGGCAACGGTATTGTGGGCATCGGCGTGGGCGGCGCAGAGGTCGGCTACCCGCCAGAAATGTTCAAAGAAGCGTTTGCCTATGCCCAGGAACGCGGCCTGCCGGGGATCCCACACGCGGGCGAAACAGATGGGCCGTCCAGCATATGGGGCGCAATCCGCGACCTGAAGGCAAAACGCCTGTATCATGGCGTGCGTGCCATTGAAGACCCGGAATTGATGGACTATCTACGCGACACACAAATCTCGCTGGATCTGTGCCCGACGAGCAATGTGCGGCTGGGTGTGGTGCCAGACCTCAAAGCGCACATGCTGCCGAAACTGATTGCACACGGGCTATATATCACCATCAACAGCGACGACCCGCCCATGTTCAACACCACGCTGACCAACGAATACATCGTCACGGCAGCGGCATTCGGGTTTGACGCCGCGCAAATTGAAGGTTTTGTGATGAACGCCGTCAATGCATCGCTGCTGGCAGACGACAGAAAAGCCACCCTGCGCGGTGAATTCGAAGCGGAATTCGCACGGCTGCACGCAGCGTACCTGTAGGCGGCTTACTCCTGCGAGTCCTCGCGCAGTTGTTTTGCAAGGTCAATGCTCTGTTGCAGGGACGGCAACTCGTCGTCCATGCCACTCTCGCGGTACAGTTTCATCGCATCCGCAAAGCTGGTAATAGCCCCCGTGTAGTTGCCCATGTTGCCATACACATTGCCCATCCCCGCCATAATACCCGCCTCGGTAATCGGGTCGCCGCTCTCGCGCACAATACGCAGCGCCTCACGATACTGGCCCAGCGCCTGCACAAAGTAATTTTCCTTGCGGCTGGCCCCCCGCACCACCTCGCCAAGGTCTGCATAGATGTTGCCCATCACCGTCAGCCACAGGATAAGCGCCGGGTCATCGCCCAGCCGCCGGTAAATCGAAACCGCCTCGTGCAGGTGATCCAGCGCCTGCAAAATCTGCCCCATGCTCATCAACGTGCTGCCCAGGTTCCCCAGCCGCTGCGCCAGCCCGCGCTCATCGCGCAGTTCCCGCGCAATTTTGACGGACTGCGTGTGCATGTCGGCGGCTTTTTCCGGCTCGTTAATCTCATCGTGTACCAGTGCAAGGTTACTCAGCCAGATGCCACGCCCGCGCACATCGCCAATCTCCTGCGCAACCACCAGCGCCCGGTTCAGGCTGTCAGTGGCGGCATCGTAGTTACCCACTTCCCGCTGGATATTGCCAATGTTGCCCAGCAAACCGCCCTCAGATGCGCGGTCGTTGTTGGTACGGGCCAGTATGAGGGCGAGGTGCAGGTGATGGAGCGCTTCGTCACTCATGCCCAGCCGGTTATACAGCAGTGCAAGGCTGCTCAGGTGGCGCGTTTCTGCTTCGGTATCCCCGATGGTATTTGCATAGGCCACCAGTTTCTCCAGCGCCCGGATCGCCTTCGGGAAGTCCTGTTCGCGCAGCGCAACGCGGGCCGCACGCAGCAGCGTTGTCGTGGGATCACTCATGGTCAGTCTGTGTTCCGTCCATTGCGCTGGGCCACCTGCACAGCAATAAACCCACCGAAGAACAGCGCCGCCACGCCCCACACCCACGTCAGGTCACGCTTGATGCCCGGTAGCTGCGGCTCATGGTTTACGTCCAGGCGTACCACCGTCAGTTGATGCGCCAGATCTGGCAGGGACTTCACCTCCACGGTTTCAGCGTCCGTCAGTCGGGCAATAATCGCATCATAGACAGCAGGAGCACGCTTACGGAACAGGAACAACGCCCGTAATATCTCGGCAGTGTCTTCCACCAGATAGGCTTTTGCCCCATACGTCCGGGAGCCGGCCTGCACGGTCGCAAACGGATGTACCAGAATATTCTGCACCCAGTCCGGGCGGGTACCCCAGCCGCTAATCATATACACTTTGGTACCGTGCATACGGTACTCCACCGGCACATGGCGCGGGAGGCCACTCTTGCGCCCACGAGTGGTAAGGATCACCAGATGGAAGTTATTCAGCAGCTCGCCCATGCCCAGGCGAAACAACATCATAGGGGAGCGCAGCAGCAGGCGGATAGGCCCTTTCGGGTAGGGCAGCACCTCTCCTGGCGGGGCAGCAACACGGGGTTCGGGGGTAAGCACCAGCAATTCTCCAGATTGAACGACATTTTCTATGCCAGATTGTAGCGCAGAGCCACCCACAGGTAGAGGGGAACATCCCCTGACTTAACCGGGCGGCACACACTTTTTGCAACCCGGCATGTTTAT
>JBCCQC010000696.1:0-3035 GCA_039024535.1 Chloroflexota bacterium | reverse complement strand
TTTTCCTGCGTGGGCCAGCGACCGGTTTGCTTGTACTGGGTACGATGCTGCTGACCACACAGACGACGCGGATTCTGGGTATTTCTGGCACGGAGTTTGCGCCGTTTGCGGTTGTGGTGGTGGTGCTGACGTGGCAGTGGGCGGTAGCGATTACGCTGCCAACAGTAGAGACGGCACTCATCTATGGTAATGATGAGAACAATCAACTGGCGACCCTGCGCGACCTCAGCGACCGGTTGCTGTCTCGTGATGATCTGTTGCAGTTGATGGATGCGGTGTTACGGGCCATCTGTGACTATATGCAGGTGGATACAGCCTTCGTCGTTGATTACCGTGGGGATTCCGCCGAGATTATTGAGCGGGTGGGGCCAATGGTGCCGGATGCAGAGACACTGAATACCAGCCGTGCCCGGCTCTTTGACATGCTGCTGCCGCTGCCGCTGATTGATAATGTGCCGGTTGTTGTGTGGGAGTCCTACTGGGTGGCGCCGCTGTACAGCCTGCGCCTGACGGAGGATAACGGTGCCCCGACGATGGTTGGTATTGTGGGGTTGAAGGCCCGCGCTGCTACCATCGACATGATGCCAGACGAGCACCGACGCCTGACGGTCTTTGTGCGCCGTGTGGAACGCACTCTGGATGACCTGGCGTTACAGGGTGAGATTTACGCCGCGCTGGAGGGTCTGCTGCCGCAGATCAGCATGACGCGCACCCGTGCCGCAGAGGTTGAATATTTGCCGCCACGTGCGCCGCTGCCGCAGAAGCCGCCCACGCTGCCGGATCATGAGCAGCTTGTGGAGCAGGTGCGGGCCGCGCTGCGTCATTACTGGGGCGGGCAGGGGCTAACGCGCAGCCGCCTGCTGGAGTTGAAAATCGTGCGTGATGAACTGACCGAAAACGATAATCCGGCACACGCGCTGCGAACTGTTCTGCAACGGGCCATTGAGGAACAGCGCCCGGAAGGTGATCGCAAAAACACTGACCCGGAGTGGACGCTATACAACATTCTGGATATGCGCTTTGTGAAGGGCAACAAGGTTAGCGAGGTGGCGAACCGGCTGGTGATCGCGGAATCGTCGTTGTATCGGCGGCAGCGTGATGCTATTGAGGTGGTCGCTGCAAGTATCGAACGCATGGAAACCGAACGCTGGAACGGGCATCTGACGGAAACGGCTGATGTTTAGGCTGTTTACAACGGGGCGCGGGCAGTTTGCGCTGGCCCTGCTGGTGATTGTGGCGGCGCTGCTGGTGTGGATGCAGCGTCATGTGACCCATGCAGAAGCCCCGCTGTTCACGGATGAAAACCAGGGTGGGCAGGTCTATTACACGGCGTCGCAGACGGCAGTTTTCTGGAACCGTGAGTGTGTTGACCTCACGTGGCAGTTATCTGGCATCACCGAGGTGTACCTGAACGATGTTGCCACCGTGGGAGAGCAGACGGAAACATGGTGCCTGCCCCCGACAGAAACGTATCGCGGCTTTTACCGTGACCCGGCTGTGGCAGAGCTGCGCGTTCGCTTTATGGATGGGGAAATCCGGCGGTACATGCTGCCGGTATATGCGATGCAGCCGCTGGTAGAGCGCATTGTGGTGCCTCTTGCGCTGGTTGCGATGCTGCTGGCCGGGTCGCTCTATGTGCCATCCCGCTTCGTAGACCCCCTCACGCGGCAGCGACAATTACCCGAAGACCTGCGGAATTTCAGGGTGCGGCGTGGCAGTGTGGCGATGGTGTATGTGCTGCTGGCTGCCGGGATTTTTGCGTTGCTGGTGTATCGCAGCATGGCTGCGCCCCCTTACCAGCAGGCTTATACTTTTGCAGATGCCACGCTCACCACCACGGTAGACCCGCCGCTCGTTTTTCGCTCCAATGGCTGTACGGTGCTATCGTGGCAGACTGAAAACGTATCCGTGCTGACGCTGGATGGCGAAACAATTTCACTGACGGGGGAACGTGAGTGGTGTTTGCCGCTTCGCAGTTCGAATAGCATCGTGCAGTTCGAGATTGAGGCGGAAAATGGCGAGACTCAGCGGCGGACGGTGTATGTGGCCGCCGCGCAGCCGATGCTGTATTACACGGTGTTGCCACTGCTGGTACTGGTAGCCTATTTTGCGGGGTGGGTTCCGCTGGCATGGCTGGATGCGCCGCGCTTTGCCAATAACCGCGTGCTGGCACCGTTCTACCGGGATGGCCGATTGAACCGTTTGCTGTTTGCGCTGTTTATGACGGTCAATGTCATCGTTATCAGCAATGTTTTCCGGCATAACGCGGCGCTGGCCTATGATGCGGAAGATCATTTTATGTATAGCATTGTGCTATCGCAGGGGCGGTGGCCGGTAGAAAGTGAGTCGAATCAGTTTTTTGCGCCGCCGCTGGTGTATGCGTTCCCCGCGCTGGTACACACTGCTGTTACTGCTGTCGGTCTGGAACCCTGCACAGCGCACGAGGGTGAACAACGGGCGTGTCAGATCGTGGCGAAAGCTGCACAGCTACAGAATATTATCGCGGCGGTGGGCATTACGTATCTGCTGGTGCGTATCTGTGGTCTCATCCGCATGGATGATGACCTGCTGAAAATTCATGCGCTGGCTGTGCTGGCAATGCTGCCCGTTTTCTACAAGACGATGGTCTTTCACCGTGGTGAGCCGTTCGTGGCGCTGTTCACATTAGTAATTACTCATCACATTCTTATTATGCTGCAAAAAGATCGGCGTTCTCTTCTGCTTGCGGATGGTTTGATGCTGGGTATCGGGTTCGGTTTGCTGGTTATCAGTCGGCAGTGGGGTGTGATTGCAGCGGCGGGTATCAGTGTGTGGGCACTGCTGGCGATTATCTACCGGGGGCGGGCGGGTGTGCCATTACTGCGTACCGGGCTGGTGGGCTATGGCATCGCTGCAATTACGGGTGGCTGGTTTTACCTGCTTACGCAGATGCGGCTGGGCAGTGCGACAGCGTTTAACCGTGCCCCGGAGGAAGCGGCGAACTTTTTCGCTCGTAAACCGCTGGATTTCTATATTGGCATGGGCAGCGGCACAGT
>JBCCQC010000695.1:0-3037 GCA_039024535.1 Chloroflexota bacterium | reverse complement strand
CATCGCCCTCAGCACCGCCGCGCTGGTCGCATTTATCCCGCAGCATCTGGCGATTCTGTGCGGTGTGGGAATAGCTGCCGTGCGACCAGATAGCTGAAGATGACCACACCGGCACCCAGCAGCACAGAGTAAATGCGCAGGGCGGCCAAACGAGCCTGCTGTGGCGCGAGGGTGTAGATAGCGGCTCCACCCAGATAGTATAGCGGCGGCTGATGGTCTTCGTATTCGATGGTGGCGATGTCGGCAGTGAGGGCGGGGTCAAAGCGGGCGGCTTTCAGTGCTTCCAGATAGGCGTTGTCCCAGTCGCCCATGGCAATGACCGGGCAGCAGCCGTTTTCGGCTATCTGCGCGATGTAATTGTAGTGTGCGGGTTCGTCGGGGGCCTGCCATGCAGGGGTTTGCAGCGCATACAACACGCCTACCAGCAGGTAGCCCGTTACAATCGCCCCCAGAATGCCGTACTCAATCCGCCTGTGTGTCATCCAAACCGCCTTTTTGCGTGTGATCGCATCGGGCGCTCATTGTGCCGGGGGATTGCAATTTTTCAACTGTTAAACGCACGGTGCATCTGCTTCTGCCATTGTGTTCGCCCGGATTCTCTGGCACCCTGCACATGTTAAGACATGCTTAGATTACATCGTCCCGATGCGTCAATATCTTTCGGAACCGGCATAGAATAACTATCATCTGTCACAGTGATTTTCAAGCAAAGCGAGTTCGCTTTATGACTGCAACCACCGCACCGGCCCCCGGCGCCAGCAGCACCGCACGTTTTGGTACGTTTGCCGGGGTGTTTACCCCCAACGTGCTCACGATCCTCGGCATTATCCTGTTTTTGCGCATGGGCTGGGTTGTGGGGCAGGCCGGGTTGTGGGGCGCACTGACGATTGTGCTGCTGGCGAATGCCATTTCCCTGCTTACGGGGCTGTCGCTTTCTGCCGTGGCGACGAATATGCAGGTGGGCGCGGGCGGCAACTATTATCTCATTTCGCGCAGCCTTGGCCTGGAAATTGGCGGTGCGATTGGCATTCCGCTGTTTCTGTCACAGGCAATCTCCGTGGCGTTTTACATCATCGGCTTTACGGAGGCACTGCTGGCTGTGGAGTTCTTCCGGCAGTTTGACCCGCGTATTATTTCTACGCTGGTGGCGCTGGCTTTCGTGGGCATTGCCTACATCGGCGCGGACTTCGCCCTCAGGATTCAGTATTTCATTCTGGCAATTCTTGTGGTGGCGCTGGGCGGATTTTTTGCCGGGTGGGGCAGCACGCCAGATGCACAACCTGTGTTTACACCGGATTTTACGGAGAATGTTGGCTTCTGGGTGGCTTTTGCGGTGTTCTTCCCGGCAGTGACCGGTATTGAAGTTGGCACCAGCCTTTCTGGAGACCTGAAAAACCCTGGCCGCAGCATTCCCCTCGGTACGATCCTGTCTATCCTGGTGACGGCGGCAATTTATGTGCTGGTGGTGATCTACTTTGCCTTTAACAGCACACGCGGCCAGTTGATTACGGATAACCTCGCCATGCAGCGCATCTCCTTGCTGCCACAGACGATTTTAGCCGGTGTGTGGGCCAGTACGCTGTCTTCTGCGCTGGGGAGTGTGCTGGCGGCCCCGCGCACATTGCAGGCTATCGCTGGTGACCGGGTGGTGCCGTCGTGGATCGGGCTGAGGCTGGGCAGCAAGACCGAACCGCGTATGGCGGTGCTGATTACCGGGGTCATCGCGGTGATTGTCATCTGGATGGGGAACCTGGATTTTGTGGCCCCGGTGATTTCGATGTTCTTCCTCAATACCTATGGCATGGTGAACCTCTCTGCGGGGATTGAGCAGCTTGTGGGTAACCCCAGCTACCGCCCGCGTTTCAAGGTGCCGTGGTATCTATCGCTGGTGGGGGCCGCCGGGTGTTATGGCGTGATGCTGTTGATTAACCCGATTGCAACGGTGGTGGCAATTGTCGCCAGCTATGGCATTTTCTTCTATTTACGGCGTCGTTCCATTGAGCGCACGTGGGGCGATGTGCGCAGTGGTATCTGGATCAGTCTGGCGCGGTTTTCCCTGTTGGAACTGCAAAAGCTGGACTATCACGCGAAGAACTGGCGCCCGAACATTATGGTGTTTACCGGGCAGCCGTATAACCGCCGCCAGCTTACCGAGGTGGCCCGCTGGCTGACCAGTGGGCAGGGCATTGTGACGTTTGTGCAGTTTATTGTGAGTGAGGTAGACGAAAAACACGGCAGCGAGTTGATTGAGCGTGCCCGACGGCAGATACACAAATACATTGAAGAAAGCCAGATGCGTGCTTTTGCCGAAGCTGAAATTGTCCCGGACTTTCATCATGGGGCGCTGTCTATGGCACAGGCGCACGGCATCGGCGGGCTGGCCTCCAACACGGTGCTGATGGGCTGGAGCCGCAAATACGATGGCAATGTGAATCAAATTCGGCTGATGCTTGACCTTGTGCGGCTGCGTAAGTCTGTGTTGTTCCTGCGTTATGACCCGGAAACCGAGTTCGGCAATTATAAGCGGATTAACCTGTGGTGGCAGGGGCGCGGCGGCAACGAAGACCTGATGATGTTGCTGGCCTACCTGATTGAAGAAGACCCGGCGTGGAACAAAGCAACCATCCGTTTGCTGCGTATTATTAACAGCCCCGACGGTGTTGAAGAAGTGGCCGCCCATATGAACCGTGTGCTGGATACGGTGCGTGTGGATGCAAAGCCGATGGTGATTGTGAAAGAGGATGAGAAAAGCATCTCAGAAACTATCACTGAATATAGCGCGGATGCCGACCTGACCATTATGGGGATGAACCTGCCACCGGAAGATGAAATTGAAACCTATGCCCACCGCCTGCACGACCTGGTTGACGGTGTAGGCACGGTGCTGATGGTGCGCAATGCCGAGCGTGACCAGGAATTGCTGAAATAACATGATGCCTGACCGAAGCTCGCCCCGGTGTGAGGTGGCAGGCTCTATGAGTTCGTTCAAAGGATTGATACCATGACTGACCGCCCGCTGATTCTGTTTACCAATGAT
>JBCCQC010000694.1:0-3045 GCA_039024535.1 Chloroflexota bacterium | reverse complement strand
GCTACAGTGCCATGCTTATCGGGCCGGGGCTGGGTACAGAAGACACCACAGGAGACATGCTGCTCAAGCTGTTCGAGGAAATCGAACCAGACGGAGCACCACCGGCACGCAGCATAGGCTTTGCGGGTGTGCAAAAGATCGAACAGAAAAAAGACGACGACGAAGCAGAACCACCGGCCTCCCTGCCTCCACTGGTAATTGACGCTGATGCCCTGAACCTGCTGGCAAAGATCGAAAACTGGTGGACGTACCTGCCTGCTAACACCATCCTCACACCGCACCCCGGCGAAATGGCCCGCCTGTGCAACATAGAACGCGCTGATGTGATTGCAAATCGGGTTACACTGGCGCAGGAGAAAGCCACCGAGTGGGACTGTATTGTCCTGCTGAAGGGTGCCCACACCGTTATTGCTGCCCCGGATGGCAAAACGGCTATCCTGCCCTTCAAAACATCGGCACTGGCAACTGCCGGTAGTGGCGATGTACTGGCTGGAATTATCATCAGCCTGCTGGCACAGGGTGCTGCACCATATGAAGCTGCGGTTGCCGGGGGCTATCTGCACGGCGCAGCCAGTACGCTCGCAGTGAAATCGGTCGGTTCTGCGCGGGGCGTCACCGCCGGAGACCTCATTGACGGCGTGGGGCAACTGCTATAACACCCGCGATGTAATTATTTGCGGGCACCACGCATCGTATTGCGACGGCGGCGGGCAGCAGCTTTACCCTCAGCGAGGCTATCTTTCACGGGATCTGTGGGCGCGGGGACGGCAGTTTCAATCTGGCGCACAGCATGACCCGCCGCCTGCGTAATCTGTTCACGATTCTCTTTGCCGTTCCTGGGTGCGGTAAACAACGTCACCAGCCCACCAACAACCGCACCTACAAGCACGCCCCACACCATCATCACATTATCCACCTCAAACGTGCGGGGCCGTGACTGTTTTTCGTCACCCATTGCCCGGTTTTTCCTGCTCTGTGGGGTTCGTTTCTACATCATCAGAGCGCAACGCCGCACGCAGCTTGAACGTCTCCTGAATGAACACGGCAACCCCGGCTGCAAACGCATTCGCCTTGATAATCGGCTCAGACACATTGTTGCCCACAAACTCAACCGTGCCCCGCGCATGTTTGACGGTTTGCTGCGTATCTTCAAAAACAGGGCCAACTTCGTTTTGCAGCAGGTTTACCAGCCGTGCCACCTGCGCAATCAGAATTGCCAGTGCGAGAATAATCAGAATGCCCTCCAGCGCAAGGAAGATCAACACAATGTCCCGTATGATCTCAATAATCGGGCCAAAACGCTCCACGTTGAGTACCGCACCGGCAATCGCCAGCACCAGCAGCAGCGCAAACAAACCAATCAGGACGGAAACGGCAATGACGACTGTACGCTGAACATCAAAACCTTCAGACGAGTCGTCCATTATTTCAGGGGATGGGGGTGCTTCAGTCATTGAACTCTCTCATCGGGTAGGTGATGTACCGGGCCGGGTGATGAGGTGTACGAAAAACAGGCACACGACAGCGCATATCGCTGCCGAGAAAAACCGTATCGAGCCAATCCGGAACAGATCTACCACGAATAATATACCAATGATGTGCCCGGAGGCAAAACCGACCCAGCCAGATACAAGAAACAACGCCAGCCTGCGTGCCCCACCACCAAACAACAGGTGGAAACCGGCACCAAACAGGGTAGCAAGGATGAATCCGAATGTGAGAATAGGATCGGGCATGTTCGGGCAACATATCGTGCAAATTCGCACACAGTTTAGCATAACTGCGGCTTTGAACACATCTGCAAAACCCTATATAATACGCATCATGACTACCATAGATCAGCGCATACTCATACCAGCCCCCCCCACTGTCGTGTGGGAATACCTCAGCAGGCTGGACAATAACCCGACGTGGCAGGTGAACTGTGAGCATATTATTTTTCTCAGCCAGCGCCGCACCGGGGCCGGTGCCCGTTGGCGAGAAACCCACACCAGCCGCCAGGAATACGTCTACGAAATTTCTACATGGTACGACACCCTCGGCTATGAATACGAATTTATCGACGGCCCCAATATCCAGAGCAGCAAGGGGCGCATACGCCTCCAGGAAATCCCCGAAGGCACCATTGTTCAGTGGACGTACATCTATGAGGCAGCAGGCGTGCTGGGGGGCATCCGCAACGCGCTGACGACCCAGCGTAGGCTGGAAGCCGACATGGTGGAAAGCCTGAAAAACCTGTGGAAGATCGTCAAACGAACCGGGTCTATGGAAGGCTACGAGGCGCGTTCACTAATGCGAGACGGCCCACAGTCACCGCAGGAACGCGCGTCGTACCAATCCCGTTACACCGAAGATCTTGCCCGCGCCGCCCATGAAGACACTGCGGCGGATCTATACACGCGCCTGCAAAACGAAGAACCCCCCATCTCCACAGAGGACACCCGCCCCGGCAAGGCAGCAACTGCAACACACCTGCCTGCCACAGATGAGGAACCCGCAGAAGTAGCCGGGTCGCCAGAAAAAACCGCTGAGGAGAACCGATTCGCCCCACCACCGCATATCACTACAGGGACGCACGCAGCGGTACAAATACCGCCAGAGCAGGAAGAACGGGAGCCAGTAACAGAAAGCCAGTACGCGCCGCCATCCACAGCGACAAGCCAACCCATCATGGACGCGCCCATCCCTGTAGAGCCGACAATACCCGCGCCATCCACTGAGCCGGCCCCCGCTACTGAAACACCAATCGAACCGGCCCCGGTTGCTGCCCTACCGGAAGCGGCTGCAAGCCCAACAGGTGATGCCACCACACTAGAGCCGAAGGTTCCATCCGGCAAAGACACATCCGAGATGAGCATCTGGGAAGTATTCGGCATCCCCAGCCCCACCGATAGCCAGCGAATGCGTGCCATCAGCGTAGGCGAAGAAGCCCAGCGCGAGTACGAAGCCGAAACCAGCGAACCAACTGCCGTACCCGACCCCGTGATTGAAACGCAGACGACATCAGAAGAAGATGCAACCCTCCCGGCACACGACCCTTTGGCG
>JBCCQC010000693.1:0-3049 GCA_039024535.1 Chloroflexota bacterium | reverse complement strand
ATAATCTCATTTTCCTATCATATTTTTTGGTGACATCTGTCATTCTGTGTTCGAAATTTCACAGAGTACTTGATAAAATCGTGCCAATTCTGGTAATATCTGTGCAGTAATGTGTAGATTTTTGTAGGAATTTGCAGATATGGGGCGACCTAAATTTCTCTCGCAAACCCCGCCACCCGTAAATAAGGAGGCGGTTAAAAAGCGCAGTGAGCAACTTACTAAACGGCAGTACGTTCGCTTTGCGTTTTACAAACTGGATTCTTCATGGCGCCGCCTGCCACCAGAAAAACAGGCTGAACACAAACAGGAACTCTACGATGTTATCGAAGGGTTCAACCGCCGGATGTTACTGCGTCCGTACAGCACAATGGGTACTCGTGCCGATGCTGAAATTCTGTTATGGCAGATTGCAGAGTCTCCGTTACCATTTCAGGAACTCGCAGCCGCCATTATGCGAACCCGCATGGGTAGCTACATGGAGATGACATACTCCTACTTCTCCCAGACGAAGCGCAGTATCTACGAAATCCGTGATAACCCCGAAGAAGATGAAGAACGTCTCATCATCCAGCCCACTGAGGCGAAATACCTGTTTATGTACCCATTCATCAAAACCCGCGACTGGTACATGATGTCACTCCCGGCGCGGCAGGGCATGATGGACGAGCACATCACCGTAGGGCGCAAGTACCCATCGGTCAAGCTGAACACAACGTACAGCTTCGGCATTGACGATTACGAGTTCGTGCTGGCCTTCGAGACTGATGAACCGTCTGACTTCCTCGATCTCGTGCAGGATCTGCGCGAAACAGAAGCCAGCCGCTTTACCCTCCAGGACACACCGCTATTCACCTGTATCAACATGCGCCTTGAAGAAGCACTGGATGCGCTCGGTGGCCCGGCCATTGCTCAACCCACCGAAGAAGGTGAAACCCGCGAGGAGTGGATTGATGTGGTGCCGCTGGATGACTTCGGCCCCGGCGAGAGCAAGATGATTTACCTTGCAGGCAAGCAGGTGGCGCTGTTCAACGTCAGCGACAATCTGTACGCCATCAGCAACCGCTGTTCCCACGCGCGTGGCCCACTCAGTGAAGGTGAGATCACCGTCGAGGAGAATGGCGTTTGCTCTGTACTGTGCCCGTGGCACTATGCCAAATTTGATCTCTCCAACGGTCAGGTTGTAGACGGTATGGCAAACATGCCGGTTGAAAAGTATCAGGTCGAAGTCCGTGACGGCGTGATCTGGGTCGGCACTCACAACGAATAGCACAGGCTGAACGTATAACAATTTACTGGTAGCGAAAAGGCAATAACGTTTAATGGTACAGATGACGAGTATGGGCACACCCCGTACAATTATGAACGATGAAAATGCAGAGACCGGGCGCTTTCAGGATGAGGGGCGCGAGTACGACGCGATTCTGGTGATGTCTTTTGGTGGCCCGGAAGGGATTGAGGATGTTGTTCCGTTCCTTGAAAACGTAACCCGTGGCCGCAACATCCCGCGTGAGCGGCTGGAAGAAGTGGGTGAACACTACTACATGTTCGATGGTGTCAGCCCTATCAACGCACAGAACCGCACACTGATTGATGCACTCCGCGAAGAACTGGCTGAACACGACATCGACATGCCGATTTACTTCGGAAACCGTAACTGGTATCCGATGATTGGCGATACCATGCAGCGGATGAAGGACGATGGCGTGAAACGCGCTATTTCCTTCTTCACCTCCGGGTTTAGCTGCTACTCCGGGTGCCGCCAGTATCGTGAAAACATCGTAGATGCACAGAAGTACGTGGGTGAGGGTGCCCCGCGTGTCGATAAGACGCGCATGTTTTACAACCACCCGCTCTACATCGAAGTGTGTGCAGAAAACCTCAACAATGCACTGGCACAGTTCCCGGAAGATGAGCGCGACGACGTCGCTATCGCTTTCACCGCGCACAGCATCCCGATGGGCATGGCACGCAACAGTGACTACGAAGTGCAGCTTATGGAAGCCAGCCGCCTCACTGCGCAGATGGCCGGCGTAGAAAACTGGAACCTCGTTTACCAGAGTCGCAGCGGCCCGCCGCATATCCCGTGGCTGGAGCCAGACATTCTAGACTACATGGACGAACTCAACGAGCAGGGTGTAAAAAACATGGTGATCCTGCCGATCGGATTCATCTCTGATCACATGGAAGTCATGTTTGACCTCGACGTTGAAGCAAAAGAGAAAGCCGAAGAGCACGCTATGAAGATGGTACGTGCTGCCAGCGCTGGAACGCATCCGAAATTTATCAGCATGATTCGTGAACTGATTGTGGAACGCATGACGGAAAACCCGGAGCGGCGTGCCCTGGGCGAGCGTGGCCCCAACCACGATGTGTGTCCGGTCAACTGCTGCTTGCCCGGTGTGCGTCCGCGTCCCCGTAAACCTGAAGCGGAAAAAACAGAAAGCTAGAAACTGTGATAGTTTTTGTTGTTGGTCTCAGTCACCACACTGCGCCGGTAGAACTACGTGAGTGCCTGCACTTCTCGCCAGAGCGCAGGATGCTCACGATGGAAAAGCTCACGCGCGAATGTGGGCTGGAAGAGTGCGTTGTACTGTCTACATGCAACCGCTTTGAGGTATATGGTGTGGCGTCTGATCCGATTGCGGCGTCTGAGCGCGTTGTGCGGGCTGTAGAACGTGATAACAACCTGCATGGCAGCGCATTGCCTGATTATCTGTACATCCGCACTGGTGCAGAGGCCTCCACACATCTGATGAATGTCGCTGCTGGCCTTGATTCAATGGTGCTGGGAGAGGCGCAAATCCTCGGGCAGGTAGGTGGGGCACACCGGCTGGCACAGGAAGTGGGCACCGGTGGTATGGTTCTGCACCGCCTGTTTGAGTCTGCGTCGCGTGCTGGCAAGCGCACCCATACAGAAACAGCTATCGGTGAGCATACCACGTCCATCAGCCATGCAGCGGTCGTACTGGCGCTTTCCCTCATCAACAGAGATGTAGCAGACCTGCGGGCACTGGTTGTGGGGGCGGGCAAGATGTCTTCACTGGCAATT
>JBCCQC010000692.1:0-3052 GCA_039024535.1 Chloroflexota bacterium | reverse complement strand
CTTCGTTCTCGATCTCAATCGGGTAACCGGACAGAGAGAAGAAACCGGGCTGCTCGTTGGTGTAGAGTGCAGCAAACTCAGGGCCAGCCACCCACTCAAGGAAGGTCGCAGCAGCTTCCTGCTCGGCCTCACCAGAGTTGGTGTTCATTCCCAGGCCGATGTCCACATGGTCAGTGACGTAGCACTGCTGGCCTGCTTCTGGTACCGGCGGCTTGAAGGCTGCCAGCTTGAAGAATCCGTCTTCTTCCTGGCCCTGGAACAGCGGAATGTCCCAGCTACCGGCGGGGAAGATTGCAGCATCACCCAGCGGGAAAAGCTGCTGAGTGTCGGCGTAGCCAATTGCCTCGTAGCCATCCGGCAGGAAAGGCTCCCATGCCAGAACAAATTCCATCGGCTCGGTGAACTCTGGATCGGTAATCATGGCATCACCGGCAATCAGTGCCTGACGGCCTGCCTCGCCACCGTACCAGTTCGGCGCGTTGTTGTGGAAGCCCATCGTCCAGTTCGTCCAGCCATCGCTGGTGCCCATTGCCAGCGGGGTTACGCCAGCTTCTTCGATCTCGGCCATCAGCGCGAGGAATTCCTCGGTGGTTTCCGGTACGGCCCAGCCGTTATCGGCAAACAGCACTTCGTTGTAGAAGAAGCCGTGGAGTACGGATGCCATCGGGATGCAGTACATGCTCTCGCCGTCACCGGCAATCCAACCACTGCGGGCAACCGGGCCAAATGCTGCGGAACCGTCTTCAAGGGTGGCCCCGTCAACAATGCCGGTTACGTCTGCCAGATACCCACGCTCGAACAGTGCGAGACTGATGTCGAACGGACGGCAGGTAATCAGGTCAGGGCCGCCACCCGCGTCAAGCTGCGCCAGCAGGGACTGATCGTACTCGGTGTTGAGCGTCGGCTCGAAGGAAATCTGAATGTTCGGGAACTCCTCATTGAACGCGGCGATAATCAGATCCCACTGCGGAATATCTTCCGTGCGCCAGCTACCCATCGTCAGTTCCACCACATCATCCTGTGCGGAAACCGCGCCGAATGCCAGCAGCATCATAGATGCAACTACCACTAAACGGACAAACGTTTTCATAGAGATTACTCCTCAAGAAGGTTTGTAAAGCAATTTTACTTTCTGACTATCCACTTTAACACATGTGCAGTAAATGAGCCAGACGTTAGAAGATGATACCGGATTGTGTTATGCTTTGCCAGAGATTGGCTTAATAAACTGGAATGGTTTTTGTTGGAACTATTTACTGAAAACGCGCCGGGGCCGCTGGTACTGTGGGATTTTCTGTCAGAAACACCGATGGTTTCATGTGGTGCAGAGCCATACACACTGACACCTGCCACTGATATTTCACTCATAAACACCGGCCTGCATCTTAAGCGCGGACAGTGGCTACGCATACCCCGTGCAGACTGTCCCGCCCTCAATATCAGCGGGGAAAATGCGCAGGTCAGCGTGATAGCACACATCAAACGTCTGCCACAGCCCCCGACCTATGACTGCGAAACGATTGCGGGTGTATGGGACGAAAGCCGAAAAATGCGCCAGTACTGCCTGTTTCTGGATTTGCCGATATGGGACAGCAAAGATCAGGTGGGCGGGCATGTGTCCTCGCATGGCGGGCCAACACCCGGCTACAAATACTGCATGGATGCGGCTATCGGCGCGACGACGGTGCAATTTGACACATGGCATACGGTTGGCTTCACCTACGATAGCGCATATGCACGCGCCTATCTGGACGGCGCACTGGATACCCGCGACGGGCGCAACCGGTTCCATTACCCGCACGGCCTGTTTGATGGCGGCGAAAACGGCGCGGATTTCACAGTCGGCGCAGTCAGCCGCAGCGGTGAACCCGGCAACTTTTTTCACGGCACCATCCGCGCTCTCGCCGTCTATACTCGCGCCCTCACCGACACCGAGATGCGCACCCTCGCAATAGCATTGAAGGACAAAACCTCATGAAAGTTGGCATACTGGGCGCTGGCTCAATGGGCTATGCCCATGCACCGGGCTGGCAGGCCACAGACGCCGATATAGTCGGCGTTTACGCCACAGATGCAGCAAAATCAGCAGATCTCGCAGGCAAGCTCGGTGGCAGGGCGTATGACAGTTTTGAAGCGCTGCTGGCCGATGTGGATGCCATAGACATCTGCGCACCGACGCACCTGCACAAAGGCATGGTGCTGGAGGCGGCAGAGGCTGGCAAGCATATTTTCTGCGAGAAACCTATTGCGCTCAACGTGGAAGATGGTCTGGAGATGATCCGCGCCTGTGAGACTGCCGGGGTGCGGTTTTTCGTGGGCATGGTGCTGCACTTTTTCCCGGAGTACATCAGCATGAAAACGGCGATTGGCGATGGTGCAATCGGTGAGCCAAAAGTCATCCGTATGACCCGCGCCTCATATCGCCCGCAGCGCCCCACTGATGACTGGTTCATGGATGAAACTAAGTCCGGCGGCATGATGATTGATCTGATGATCCACGACTTTGAAATGTCCCGGTGGCTGGCAAAGGGTGAGGTTGTGCGCGTGTATGCAAAAACGGTGCGCAACAATAACCCCGACGTACTCGCAGATCATGGGCTGGCGATCCTGCGGTTTGACAACAGCGCGATGGCCCATATTGAGGGAAGCTGGGCCTACCCGGTGCCGATGTTCAGTGTGCGGGCGGAAGTAGCCGGGGATAACGGCCTGATAGAGTGGGACAGTGATAAAACCGCGCCAATTGCCGCGCATTTACACCGGACTGAAAACAATGCCGGGGATGTGGCACTGCCACTGAGTCCGCTGAGCGAAGACCCATGGGCCGCAGAAGTACGCCACTTTTACAACGCGCTGGTGAATGGTACCCCGTTCCGCGTCACCCCACTGGATGCGCTGCGTGGATTGCAAATTGCACTGGCAGCACGCGAATCTGCGAAAACCGGCCTGCCTGTAGAACTCAAAGCTGTGGAGGTATAACCGTGGATAAACTCAGAATCGGTATTATGAGCTTTGCGCACCTGCACGCCGAAGGCTACATTGGCAACCTGCGCAG
>JBCCQC010000691.1:0-3064 GCA_039024535.1 Chloroflexota bacterium | reverse complement strand
TGCAGGCGGCGAGTAACGCCATCCACACGGATAAAGCAATGGCGACATGGAACCGCAACACCTTCGGGAACGACAATGGCGTGCCGGCGGGTATTGTGACTCTGCCGGATACCGTGACCGATGCCGATTACGAGCGCATCAAGCGTGAGTGGAAAGCGAGCTACGGCGGTACGCAGCGCCGCACAGCGTTTTTACGTGGCAGCAGCGTCACGTGGCAGAGCATCGCGCACAGCCAGACTGACCTAGACTATCTGCGCGGGCGGCAGGCCAACCGCGACGAAATCCTGAATATTTTCGGGGTGCCGGTGGGCCTGGTGAGTGATAACGCGACCGAGGCTAACGCGAAAGTTGCCGAGCGCACATTCATTGAGCGCACGCTGTATCCCAAGCTGGTGCGCGTGCAGGCGGTGATTACTGCCGAACTGCTGCCATTCTGGGAGCGCGGGGCCGTCGCGCAGTTTGACGACATCCGCCCGACAGACCGCCGGATGCAGATTGACGAGATGCAGGCCGCCCTGCCGGTGATGAGCGTGAACGAGGTGCGGGCACGCTATTACAGCCTGCCGCCCGTGCCGTGGGGAGACGTTTCTACAGAGGCAATCAAATCTGCGCCGCTGCCGGAGACTGAAAAACCCGCCGCTGCTGTGCTGGATGAACTGCGTGCGTGGGAAAAATTTACGCTGCGCAGGCTGGGCCGCGAGGATGTGCGCCCGTTTGCTGTGGAGCATGTGCCCGACGATGACGCAATTGAGATCAGTGTGCGGTTAGTCGCCGCAGATGACGCTGACGCGGTAAAAACCGTGTTCCGTGAGGCACGCGAGCGCCTGACACCGGTATAGTTCGGCTAACGGGGGTGTGGCGGTGTGCAATGCCCCATCAGGCGTGCAGGCGATATGGCTCTATGGCAAGATGATCGTGGTTCATCTGGTACAGCGCATACACGGCCTCTACCACGCTGTCCTCGTAGTACACGCGGCGGGCGATGTGCGGGGCAATTACCCGTGCGACCGGCATCAGGGATTGGGCCATGAACGTTTGCCCGACCACCACAAGCCGCCCGGTGTTGGGGGCTACCAGCGGGTTGGCCTGCTGCAAAAACTGGAACAGGCCCACAGACATCAATTCGGACATGGAACATTCCAGCTCTATCACCACGTCTACGCGGTGGGGCTGGCTACCGATCATGTCGTATATCAGGGTGGTATTACGCAGAAGGTCGTTATAGGTGATACCAGTCGTCAGGTGTTGATAGACGATTTTTTGTGCGGGATCGAACCATTGTACGCTGGCTGCCATGTGAACCCCCCTGTTCATGGTTTGCCTGTTCAGGAAGAACTGTCACTTTGATTACCCACAGTGTACGCGATTTAGTTATCAGGCGCACAGAAGAATGCACTATATGCCATTAACAATGCATAAATAAATCCATGATTCGTAAAGGTTTATGTTGATGTTGGCGCAGTGCAATGTTAAGAACCGGGGCAGATCATCGGAATACTTCCCCCGGTTCTACGTGAGGCAGGCGTTATGTCTCGTCGCCGGACATGCGCAGGCGGCGGCTGGCAGCAATGACACCCAGCAAACCGAATGCGGCCAGTGCGAACAGGCCAAGATTGCCGCTGGTGGGGCCTTCATCAAAGAAGCCGGACGTGGGCAGGGCAGTTGGTGCAACCGTGGCCCCCGGTACTTCCGTAAACAGATTCATCGGTGTACTGGTACCGCGTTCTTCTGCGAGTGCAGTAGCCGTGAGGAAGCTGGCGAAGATAGCCGTGGCCGTGCCCTGCACGTCACCCACGCCCGCGTTAGCATCTGCCGTGAGGGTCGCCCCGACAGCCTCAGCAGTGGCGGTCATATCAGCAGCATCCATCGTGCCCACAGCAGCCTGCGTCAGCGCAACAAACGTTGGATCCAGTGTGGGTGAGGCTTCTACGGTGGGCGATGGTGTGTCTGACGGTGGGCGCGTGTTCGTGGCCGATGGCGTGAACGTGGGAGTGACAGACAGCGCAATCGCCGTCTGTGTACCCACGGCATTGGCCGTGGCAACCTCGTTCGTAGCCTGCTCGAACAGCGCATCGTTGGTGGCAATGATGGCGATGGTTGTTTCTGTAAGCGGGATGTTATCCGTAGGCCCACCGCCGAGGAAGAACAGCAGCATGATGATAATCAATTGCAGCGCCAGCAAACCACCCAGCACCGCCAGTATCCGGCGGAACGGGCCACCGGATTCTCCGTCGCCTCCGTCGCCGAAGTCGCCTTCACCAAAGTCGTCTTGCTGGTCTTCGAAGCCGAGGTCTACATCTTCGAAGTTGGTGTCGCTGAACTCGTCATCGTCATCAAAGCCGAAATTATCATCCCCGAAGTCATCGAACCCTGCCCCGGAATCGTCCCCCGCCAGGTCAAAGTCATCAAAATCGTCATCAAGGCCGAAATCGTCATCATCCCCGAAGTCAAAATCGTCAAAGTCGTCGTTATTGTTGTTAAACCCCATAGCCCGTTCCTTATTGTTAGCGCGGCGTCTTGCCCACAGTTATATTCTGGCTGGCAGCGGCAGGTAGTGGCTACTTCCCCACCGGGGGCCACAAGGTTTTGCTGGCCCCGCTCTGTTACATCTCCCTAATCTATCCCGGAATGCGCTAACCCGCAAATATTTCCAGGTTAGCAATCGGTACGTCCACGCGGTCGCCGCTGGTAAGCTGTACGTTTGCCACATAGGTGCGGATGCCGCCATCAATGCGAATGGGTGTGGCGGGCAACTCCAGGATGGTGCCCACCTGCCCGGTATAGGGCGGCACGGTTACTTTGACCATCATGTTACTGCGCAGGCGGTCGTAGGTGCGTGGCGGGGGTGGTTCGCTACCCTCGCGCACGGCCAGGTTCATCACCAGTTCCGGGCGGCGCACTTCCAGCGGGTCGGGCGTTACGGCGTCCAGCGTGCCGCGAATGTTGCGGTTGGCTTCCAGCGTTTCCGTAATAAAGTTCAACGTGGAAAGGCTGAGGCGGGTGTCCCCGAAGCCTTCCGTTAGCATGATGGCGCGTTCCGTTTGCAGGGCGGCGTCAATCAGTG
>JBCCQC010000690.1:0-3068 GCA_039024535.1 Chloroflexota bacterium | reverse complement strand
ATTACGTTACCACAGATTATCCACCGTTTTTCCCTGCGACTCTGCGCCCCTGCGTTAAAAAACCGGGGTGAGTCATGGCCGTCACCCCTACGGTGAAGGCTCCGCGCAGGACGGAAGCGAGTTAATATCGGTTTCCCACTCAGCCCCATAAAACTCCAGATACTCACCCACATGGCTGCTCCAGTAGTCCTCATCGTGGCCGCCTGTGGGATAAATGCTGTAGGTGTGCGGAATCTGCCGCGCCGTCAGGCGGCTGCTGAACGTCTGTAACTCCAGGTACACAAAATCGTCCGCGCCGTTGTCCATGTAGATACGCACCGGCACATCGTCCAGCGCCGCAGCATTGCGTGCCAGGTCAAGCGGGTTATTGGCGGGCGGCGCACTCGTCACATCCAGCGCGGCACTGTGCCCCCCCAGCGCCCCGAAAATATCCGGGTGGCGGAAGCCCACACTCATCGCCCAGAACCCGCCCCGGCTGATGCCACCCAGTGCGCGGTGGTCGCGGTTGCGGATAGTGCAGAAATCGCGGTCAATCGTCGGGACAAGCTCGTCCAGAATCACCGTTTCGTAGCTGTCGTCCGGCGGGAACTGGTTCAGGTTGCCGATGTTGCCGAAGTACGGCATCACCAGAATCATCGGGCCGAGCGTTTCCAGCCGCATCTGCTGCTCCAATGCCTGTACCACGCCGATGTCCTGCCACTGCGACTCACGAAAGCTGCTGCCATGCAGTAAATACACCACGGGGAAACGCTTCTGCGACTCCAGATAGCATGGCGGCACATACACGCGATAGCGCAGGTTTTCGTTGGCCGTCGGACTCTGGTTGGTATTAAATTCTCCCCCGCGCCCGCCCTGCGACATACACGGCATGGTGGTGGGGGTGGGGGTGTTGACCGGGGTGGGCGTAAACGTCGCCGTGGGCGTGAGTGTGGGCGTTACCGTGGGCAGCGGTGTATTGCTCGGTACCGCCGTCACAATAATCACCTGCGGGGTTGCCAGCGGCATCGCCATCGGTTCGCAGGCGGCCAGCAGCACAGTAACGGCCAGCAGCAGTATTTTCGGAAATAGGGGTCTGGTCATGGGATAGAAAAATGCCTTACACAGACAGCAAACATGGCTCCCATGATAAGCAAAAATGCAGCCATGCGCGAGGTAAGGGCGGCGAGTTATGCCGCCCGTTGTACAGCGAAGATTTACCCGCAGCTATTGCCGGGAACAGTGGTGCTGAACCCGCCAGCCGTACGGACACTGATCTGACCATCTGCGCGGGCCACCAGTGAGGTGCCTCGTGTGCCGCCGCTGGCAATCTCCACTTCATTGCCGGACGTGGTTGCCTCCACAATGGCGGGGAGTACGTCCTCGGTGCGCAGCGCCTTGAACGCAAACTCGCCTTCGGCATTGGCGTTGATCTCGTAGATTTCAAGGCCACTATCGCCCAGCGGGGAGCAGAACACCGCCACCGGGTCAGTCAGAGAGGTGATGCGCTCTATCGGCGTGTCATCGCCGCCGCCACAGCCGCCACCGCCACTGAGCACAATACTGACCGTTTCCACATCCCGCCACGAGTAGCCACCAAAGCTGCCTTCACCACCGCCTTCGAAGCTGGTGCCCTCACAGCCGCTAGCGGTACCCGTCGCCGTGAGTGTATCTTCACCTGCGCCGCCGTCAATCAGGCCGGTGATAGTGCCACTGCTGTTCACAGAGTCGTTGCCTGTGCCGAGTGTCAGATCTCCGTCGATAATGCCGGAGTTTTCAACGAGATCATCGCCCATCCCGGCTTCAATGTTGCCGTTTATGGTGCCGCTGTTGGTCAGCGTGTCATCGTCATTACCAACACGGTTCAGGCCGGAACCAATAATAACATCTCCATTCAGCGTGCCGGAGTTAATGACCGTATCATCGGCCTGCCCCGTGTAAATTGATGCTTCTGAACCTGTGACAGTGCCGGTATTGGTAACAGCATCCGTGTAGCTTTCTACTGGCCCCACGCTCCTACCAGAGCCTGTACGTATACCAACACCATCCTGAGCAATAACAATCCCATTATTCACAACACCGCCAATCGCGCTCTCAGATATTGCGTCTGCATTGCAGCACCCGGCAGGCCCCTCTGATATGATCGTGCCATTGTTAATGACGTCGCCCGCACCGAACTCATAAACACCACGGATGATCCCGGATGCGTTAATCGTGCCGTTGTTGACGACATCTCCATCATCAAACTCAACGATGACACCCCCCCCCTGTGAATTGACGGAAATATCTCCGTTGTTGACGACATCCCCATCTTCAAATTCCCAGATGCCCGCAATGCTATTAGTAGCATCAATGGTGCCATTATTGGTCACACTTCCGGGGCCATCCTCAAGAATAGTTGCCTGTGCCCATCCGTAACTTTCCCCTGGTCTGTTTATGCCGTTTGTTGTTAGTGTTCCACTGTTGACCACACTACCTTCACCGTCTTCTGAAACCGCAGAAACCACACCGAATACAGTAATGTCTGCGCTCGTATCTACACCACCATCGCCGCTATCATCAATACCAGCGAATAATTCGTGGTTGCTGACGCCATTGCCATCAGTCATTCTTCCGGGGTTTGTGTCTCCAACATTGATATCTCCGCTCTGAACAACCAGATCACCATCGGTATTCTCAATGCCGATTTCTTCAACGACATTAATGGAACCGCCATTCGTCATATCCACGATGGTGTTCCCCGGCCCGGTGTTGACCGTCGTCGTTTCTTCGCCAGTGATTTCGATGGTGGTGTACGTCTGCGCCTCTACAAACGTCAGGCTGACATACGGAATCCCCGTAAACATGCCCCCGATGACCGCTCCAATTAACAGCACTGCAAATGCGATGGTACGTCCGCGCATGGTGAACCTCTCAGAACCTGAAAAACGTAAAGAAACATAAAAACACACTACTAGTGCTCCACCACAAAGATAATCAAGGATACAGGCGTGCAAGTTTGGTGCGTGCCTGTGTGACATTGAAACACCAATTAATCCTGGCCTGCTGAGTGTTGCGTGCGGCTGTCCACTTTCTCGAAATCGCAGCCAGTT
>JBCCQC010000689.1:0-3073 GCA_039024535.1 Chloroflexota bacterium | reverse complement strand
CAGTACACCGATCAGCAGTTCGAAGTATATGTTGACTATTCAATAGAACTTACCGGGTTCTTTGAGGATATGCAGGGCAACCGTAACGAAGGAGGTGGCACCTAAGAATGTACGGTTGCAGAAACGCTCACCATGTCACCAGCGATGTTACCCGGTACCGCATTGCAAGCGGGTGACACCATCAACCCTGGACTGCACGTTTCGCCGGGGGTACCCGCCGATGTTACCGTCTCTATTCGAGTTTTCCCGCTCAAAGGTGAACAGATTCTTGAGCAAACATTCGAAGGCCAGGCTAATGCCTTCGGCGTTTTCCAGCCAGAAACCCCGTTTCTGTTAGAAGTGCCGGGGGAATATATCATTGACTACGAAGCCCGTTACACAGACGGTGACGGTCGTCTGTGGGCTGGTAGCCTGCGCAGTGCCGGGGTCATCGGGCAACCGGGCAATCGCCTTGTGGCACGCGGCCAGCGGGGTACTGCCAGCGGCGAAATTGAAACCGCGTGGTTCATCGCAGAAAATGCGGCTAACCTCGACACGTCGGAGACGGTTGTCAATGCGCCGTACTTCAGCGGAGATGTCGCGTGGATTACTGATTCACCTTCGGTAGGGGTTTTACCGCGCCTGCGGGTTCAGGATACAACCGGCCAGTATGAGGCATGGCTACAAGACACTCACGCTGACTATGCCGATGCAGATGGTACCTCGCTGGGTCGTCTGGAGGCGACGGATGCCCTGCCACTGACTACGTTTGCAAATTCCAGCGCCAGCGATAACCGTGTGCTGTATAACCCGGATGTTATTGCCAGCGAGGGATATGCCTATTACAGCTATGTCACGCCCGGTACAGCAGTGCGGCAATTTGTTCTGGGCGATGAACGAGGCACTATACCGCTGCAATGGCAACTGGATGAACCCCTGAACCAGCAGGTTGGTGCCGGGGCTAACGGGCTTCGTACCGGGGATTATGTATTCATGTTCGGCGGTGCGATCCTGAAAAATGAGCCTGTTGATCTTCAAGAAGCAGCCATTTATGGGGCGCTGGGCGTTGTTGTGGGCGAAAATGACGACAGCGGGAGCCGTGTGCTGCCTCCGTACTATGGTTCGCGTGCGGCATCTGGCAATAGCACGCTGTTTACAGATGGTGAGACGGCAATCAGCAGCTTTTTCCATCCTACAGGAACCCGCCCTGGCGATGTTCTTGAAGTGGGCGACCATATGACCATCACCGGGCAGGTGGCCCCGATGCTGGCTTCGGATGTTGCCGTGCAGATTGTCGCCCCATCCGGGGTTGTGCGGGAATTTGCGGCACAGGCCAACCCGGTAGGATATTTTTATAGCCCGGTAAACGACTTTGCTGTAGACGAGCCGGGGGTGTGGACAGTGCAGATTACCGTGCAGCACACCGGGCGCACCTCGGCGGGTGGTATCCTCGGGGATAGCCCGACGGGGACGGTGCCCGGAGCCTCTGGCAACATCTATAACGTTTATGTTGTGGCTGATGCAGACAGCCGCATTGACCGACCAACCGCGCTGCCCGCAGATGCCAGTATACCGGCGGGTTTCCCGTTCAATTTCAGTTTTGAGCGGCCCTCTGGCTGGGCTGAAGTTACTCCGTATCTCACACTCACGCTGCCGGGGCAGATTGTGCAGGATGAGGCCATATCACTACAGGGGGCGACACTGGCTTACCAGTTCAACCCGACCACACTGAACCAGCAATTCCCTTTCTACGAGGGTAACAATGGCCGTGTCAATGGTGAGGCAAGCTCAGACCCGCTCACACTCACGTTTGTATTCACCGGCCTGAATGAGAACAGCCAGCCGGACATCATTGCGCGGCGTGTTGTGATCCGCCATGACCGGTTGATCTCGCTTGACTGACTGCGCCCGGACGCTTGCAAAGAGGACACATAATGCCAACCACGCGCTATCGAAACAGTTCTCATCTGCTGGCCGCCATCTGCCTGCTGATGCTGGCTGGCGGTATCAGCCTGCTGCAACCCCACACGGATATTGCAGCGGCACAGGACGAACCCACACCACTACCCCTGTTTGCCCTGCCAGATGCCCGCACCAACGAGGCGTTTACCAGCAACACGCTGGCTTTTAATGAGACGAACCGGCTGCTGGTGGCCGTTAATGCGCTCAGTGATACGCTGTCGGTCATTGCGCCGGTTTCCGGTGAGCTACGGGGGCAGTTCGAGGTTGGGGACGATCCGCGCTCGGTGGCAGTGACCATGGATGGCAGTCGAGCGCTAATCGCCAACCGGGGAGATGCAACACTCTCTGTGTATGACTTCCAGCTTGAGCAGGTTATCAGCACGATTGCGCTTGGCGGGCGCTGGGCCTACGGTGTTGTGACATCCAGCAATGATCTGGCTTATGTCACGTTGCAGGGCAGCAATGAGGTTGTGGTAGTGGATGTTATACGGGGCGAGGTCATCGAGCGAATTGGAACGCCGCCACTGCCAACCGCACTGGCCCTGTGGGGTGATTTTCTGTATGTGACCCACATGTGGAGCGGTGATGTGAGCCTGGTATACCTGCCACAGCAGCGTATTGTGGATACCATCCCGACGGGTGCGGGGATGTCTGCGGGCATCAGTGTAGACATAACCCGTGGGCTGGCCTACCTGCCGCAAACCCGCAGCTACAGCAATAACCCTACAGCGACCTATGATGCCCGCCTTTTCCCGGTGGTCAATGTGTTATCCCTGACGGGCTTCAATGTCGAATATCGGGAAAATATCCCCCTCAGCACAGCAGACCGCCCGGTCAATATGCCATTTGCTACTCAGGTTGATCCATTCCGGCGGTGGGTTTATGTGGCGAATGCCGGAAGCAACAATGTATCGGTCATCGAGATTGAAAGTGGCACTGCCCTTGCCAGCATTGAGGTCGGGGCCAATCCACGCGGGTTATTGCTGAACAATAACAACACACAGCTTTTCGTTCACAACTTTATTGACGGTACACTGTCGATTGTGGACACTGCTACTTTCAACGTTGTCGATAGCATCCCGATAGACACACAGTTTACACTTTCTGCAGATGTTCTGATCGGGGCGGCGCT
>JBCCQC010000688.1:0-3077 GCA_039024535.1 Chloroflexota bacterium | reverse complement strand
GCCTGATTAACGACGCGGGCAGTTCGTGCTGCGCCCCGTATCGGCGGGGCGCTCCCACAGGCCACTCGTACTCAGGAAATCGTACAGATCGCTCAGATCCACATCACAGTAACGGTAAAAGTCCACGAACTCAATTTCGTCCAGCGCAGATTCTGCTCGGAACACATCCACATCCAGCGAGCGCGAGATAATGTCGTCGCGCTTGTGGTAGGCCCGCCGCGCCCGTTCAATCGAGGCGTCAATGGCCGCAGGGTCGAAGTCATCGCCCGTAAAAAGTTCCGGCGTGAGGCGCGTTTCAAAGAACTGCCCGCGAGATAGTCCCGTGACAATCGTGCCGATGCCTTTCTCGCGTGCCAGATCAATTGCCAGCGTGTAAATCGTCTTGAAGCAGCCGTTACACACGTTGGCGTACCGGTGCAGGCTATCCACGAAAATCTCGTTCATGAACGGCGTTTCGCCCCACACATGCTTCACACCCAGCGCGTCTGTAGCGCGGCGAATATTGGCTTTTGCGCCATCGGAGATATAACCGTTATCCAGCGTGAACGTGAGCACGCGCAGGCTATGTTCTACCAGCCCATGCAGCATATAGGTGCTGTCCTTGCCGCCACTCAGCAGCGCCACACAATCATAGTCGCCACTGCTGCGCGATTTGATACGCTCCGCAACGGTTTTAAACTCGTCCATGTCATGGAAATACGCCTGTGCCTTATCCCGGTAGTCGTCGTAGGCGTCACAGATGCTGCACACCCCATCGGCGTTATAGGTCACGCCGGGGTAGTTGGACGCAAGCCCGCAGCGCGTGCAGTAGGTGAGGTTATTTTCTATGGCTTCCGGTTCACTGCGCTGCGCACTGCGCACGTCTATCACGGCTTCTTTCACCGTCGGGTGAGCCAGCAGTGCCGCTTCCACCTCACCGAGTTCAATGCGCACGCCGCCCACCTTCACCTGATGGTCGTTACGTCCCAGGAAAGCCATCTCGCCACCGGGGAGCCAGCGAGCAAGATCGCCGGTGCGGTACATGCGCCCGCCGTCCGTGAATGGGTCGGGCAGGAAACGCTCTGCTGTCAATTCGTCGCGGTTATGATAGCCCCGCGCCACGCTGTCCCCGGCCACGACCATTTCACCGATCATGCCGGTGGGCGTGGGCTGCAAGCGCGAATCCAGCACATAGACGCGCATGTTGTCCGACGGTGTGCCAATCGGCACCGACGGGCGCGTATCACGGTTGGGGTCATAGCAGTGGATCATGCAGGCAACCGTAGCCTCTGTGGGGCCATACTCATTGAACTGCGCAATACGCCCACCAGACGCCCGATGAATATGCCGCGCCAGTTCAGTTTTAAAGTCCTCGCCGCCTACAATCAGGGTTTTGATGCGCGTGCCACTCAAATCCATATCACGCACAAGCGCCAGATGCGACGGCGTGAGCTTCACCACATCCACGGCATCTTCCGCAAACACCTCACGGATCAACATGCCGTTGCCTTCTGTGTCCGGGTATACCCGGATGGTACCGCCAGTTATCAGCGGCACGTATATAGACGTAACCGTCAGGTCAAAGGCCAGCGCAGAGTACAGCGCAAACGTCAGCGGTTCGTCCGGCACGTACTGGTTTTTCGCCCACCACAGGTAATTCATCAGGTTGCGATGCGCCACCATCACGCCCTTCGGTTTGCCCGTCGTCCCGGACGTGTAAATCATGTACGCCAGATGCTCCAGGGCAGCGGTGCGTACCGGGTTTGCGACTTCCCCGACAATATTCCGCGTGGCCGCATCTATTGCCAGCACCTCACGCCCGATTCTGTCGACCAGCGCAGCATCTCCGATAACAACCGGCACATCACCAATATCGTCCAGCAGCATGAGGATGCGCTCGTCGGGGTTATTCGGGTCAATGGGCACATAGGCACCCCCGGCTTTCAGCACAGCCAGCAGCGCTACCACCGTTTCCATTGACTGTGCCATACACACCGGCACACGCACATCCGGCCCAACGCCCATCTGCTGCAACTGCACCGCCAGCCCGTTCACACGGGCATTGAATTCCCTGTAGGTGAGCGTCTTTTTGTCCATCTGCACGGCGATAGCATCCGGCGTTTTTGCCACCTGCGCCTCAAACAGATCAACCACAGTCTGTTGTGCCGGGTATTCGGCAGACGTGGCGTTAAAATCAACCACATTGCGCTGCCACTCGTTGTCATCCAGCAACCGGATACTGTGCAGTGGGGTATCCGGGTCACTCACGCAGGCATCCAGCACACGTCCGAAGTGGTCAATAAAGCGGGCGCGGTCGGCCTCGCTGAACACGCGCATGTTCATATCCAACGCCAGTTCATAGCGCCCGGTTCCAGCAAAGTCATGCACCTGGAGCCGGATTTTGTGCTGGCTGTCGTTATAGCCACTGTGAACCCACTCAGATGTGGTCGGGCGTCCAGCAAAACCCCCGAACGTGACCGTAATAAAGTTCAGGATAGCTTCATAGGCGTTATTATGTGCCGCTGTGCTGATCCCCGGCATGAGATTTTGTAACGTCTGGATATTCGCGGAGGCGGCTTTTTTCACCAGAGAACGGAAGGTTTCGCCCTCGTCAAATTCTACCTGGAGTGACAGCACCTCAATCAGCAGGCCCGGCGCGTTGCTGAACTGCTGATTACTGCGGTTCGCCAGTGGGGTGCCCAGCCGCACCACGTCATTGCCCGTCAGCCGATGTAGCGCAGCCAGCATCAACGCGGAAAACATATTGGCGTATGTCATCTGCGGCGTAAAACTGCGGATACCCGGTTGTGTGGCGATCTGCGCCAGAGCCTCGGCCTGTGCATCCGTCAGCGGGAATGGCACGCGCTCGGTGTGGGTGGCGTCTCCGGCGTCGGGTTCACCATAGAGGTTTAACGGCTGTGTGGGTACGCTCAGGCGCTCATCCCAGAACGTGGCGGCTTTTGCAAAACGCTCACTCGCACGGAGTTCCTGCTCATGCGCGACGTAATCAGCATAGTGTGGCAACGGCTCTGGCTGGAACGAAGTGCCAGACTCCATGTGCGCATAAATCTCGCTCATGTTGTCGAACATGATTTTCG
>JBCCQC010000687.1:0-3090 GCA_039024535.1 Chloroflexota bacterium | reverse complement strand
GTAGTTCGCCAGTGATGTAGCCTGCATCGTTGACGACATCCATTGCTTTTACGGTGGCCTGCTGGATGGCGATGTGATCCGGGTGGCCGTAGCCGCCATACTCATTGAACGTGATGACCACATGGGGGCGCACTTTGCGCATCACTTCCACCACCTGCCGGGTAACCGTTTCGGGTTCGCGGTGCCATGTGGCCCACAGGCTCTCCGGTATGTCGTTTTCAGGTGAACCCATCATGCCGCTGTCGTGGTAATCCAGTAGAAATACCTCTTTGAAGTTCAACTTCTGCGAGGCGCAGTCCAGTTCTGCCAGCCGCACTTCCTTTTTCGTGCGTCCATCCTTGAGGAAGTCCTCGTCCATGCTGCCGGCATCACCATTCGTCGCGCAGATGAGGTACACATCGGTGCCTGCCGCCACGTATTTCGTAATCAGCCCACCCAGCCCGAAGCTCTCATCATCCGGGTGTGCGTAAGAAATCAACAGTCTCTGCTTTGCCATCCAGTGGACTCCCTGTGTGTTTTGCCATGTTTGAATTATACGCAGACGCAGGCGCTGTGTGCGTTTCTTACATCGGCGGCTTATGTTTATCAGCGCAGGGCTATCGTCCCTGTGAAAATATGCATCGGGCGCTATACTTCTGCGTTCGAGATAGACAACCATCATCATGAGGATTTTATGCGCCGACTGATTCAGGTCACAATCTGCGTTTTAATGGTGACGGCGGCCCTTGTTATTGCCCCGGCCAGTGCCCAGGACGATGACCCGCCCCCTACGATTGCGCTTGATCTTGCTACCAATACGCCCCGGCCAACGCTGCCTGCGTCGCTGAACCTTGCAACCAACACACCAGCAGCCACACTCACGCCATCCATCACACCCACAGCAACGAACACAGCCACTTCCACCGCGACGGCTACGCCAACTGCTACTGATACACCGTCGCCGACGCCAACCCCCAACGGGCCATTCATCTACCCGGAAGGCGTTAACTCGCTGACGGGGCTACCCTACCCCAGCCGAGAAGCCCTTGAGCGCCGTAACCTGCTGGTGAAAATTTCGAACTTCCCGCCGGTGGTGCGCCCACAGACCGGCATAAACGCTGCTGACCTTGTTTACGAATATGAGGTGGAGGGCGGTGTAACACGCTTTGCCGCGATTTATCGCAGCAATGCGCCGGAAGTGGTGGGGCCCGTGCGCAGTGGCCGCCTGATGGATATTGAACTGGTGACCATGCACGAATCGCTGTTTGCCTACTCCGGTGCCAGTGGCCCGGTACAGGAATTGATCCTGGGGCAGGACTGGCGCTTCCAGATTATTTCGCCCTCTATCGGCGATAACTGTGATGAAGCCGGTTTCTGCCGTGTGGAGCGCCCCGGCATTGCGTTTGAGCACACGCTGTTTGTGGATACCAACAAGGTGTGGGAACGCGCTGATGCACGCGGCATCAACCAGGGGTACCCGGCGCGTGGGTTCGCCTTCAGCGAGTTCCCTGATGCTGGTGGTGAGTCGGTCAACGATATTTTTGTGGACTGGTACGGACGGACGAGCGTCCGCTGGCAGTATGATGGTGAGGACGAACACTACCGGCGATATACCGATGGCGTGCAGCACGTTGATGCGGCTGACGGCGAACAACTGTGGGCCGATAATCTCGTGATCCTCGAAGTTGAGCACTTTGACCGACCAGATCTGTTCGCGCCGGGGGCGAATAACGCCTCGCTGGAAATTGCGATTTATGAACAGGGGCGTGCCTATCTGTTCCGTGAGGGGCAGTTTTACCAGGGCTTCTGGCGGCGGCGTAATCTGGAACCGGGCAGCGCGATCCAGCTAATTTACGGTGACAACACCCCTATGATGATGAAGCCGGGGCGTTCGTGGGTTTCTGTGGTGCGCTGGTTCGGTGAGGTGAGCACGAATGAGGTCAGGGTTGATGCGGACGCTACTGCCGCCGTCCTCATCCAGAGTTCCACCCCCACACCGAGCGTCACACCAACTGCAACGGCACGTCCGTAATGTGTGCGGCGGGTGCTGCTACCCCGCAGTATCCGCCGTTATTGCAATGTGGTGGCTAACAATCCACCAGCCCCACCACACGTCATGTTCCATCACCGCAAATCGCGCTTCTGTCGTGGTGTCGTACAGCGTCATGTAGGCGTAGTAGTCACCCGGTTCAGCATCCGCCACAGAGAAACATGCTTCAGTGTCGTCCGGGGTGCCGTTCCACTGCGTAATCACCTCGTTGAAACCGCGTACCACTGTCAGACTGATGCTGGTGTTTTCCGTTCGTGTGAAGTTCATTTCCAGTGGCACACAGATGTCACTGCTGCCGTCACGGGCAAGTGTGGTGGCTGGCTGGCCGATAAAGGTCGCCACCGTGTTTTCCTGTCCGTCTTCATAACGAAATTCGAGTGGTGATTCTGCTGCTGAGCTGCTGGAGAAGCGGTAAAAAACCATATTCTGGGCGTTGGCCCGATGAGTGACGCTGCGCCCCTGCGTCTGTAATGCTGTTACGGTGCGCCACGTTTTTGGCACGTTCACTGGCTGCACCAGCCACACATGCTCTGCGCTGGCGAACCCATCTACCAGTGCGTCAATTTCATCGGGGGTGTGGTCACGCCATGAGAGGTCAACGGCGATGCCATCCGTCAGGTTGGTCTGTTCACTGTAGTAACGCACAGGGTCACGGTGCGCCATGTCTGTGATAATGGGTTCGAGTGGATTGCGCTGCTCGGCCACGGTTGCAACTGCTGTTTGATAGTCCGGTTTATCCGGGAACATGGCACCATAGCCGGAAATCTGCACAAGCACGATTCCAGCAACCAGCAGCGGCGCTATCCAGCGACCAATGGGGAAACGGTGCATGGTGGCAAGGCCCACGGCAAGCATCACTGCTACTGCCGGGAACGCGCCCAACACATAGCGCACCTGATAAACTGGCATTACAGTTGCGTTGACGGCCAGTAGTACCAGTGGCGTGATGAGTAGCCATAGCAGTATCAGCAGCAGGTAACGCCAGTTGTCACGCGATGCGATGATCACTCCGGCCAGTGCAATACCATACAGCCACCACCGGCCGCCAGTGATGACCAGCC
>JBCCQC010000686.1:0-3090 GCA_039024535.1 Chloroflexota bacterium | reverse complement strand
GAATGATGAGAGCATCGGGGAGCGTTTTGTGGGCATGGCCCAGACGTATGACCGTGAGTTGCGCACACTGGCGGAAAAGGTGGCGGCGGATAGTGGCGAGACGCTACAGAAGGGCGTTTATGTGTGTGTGTCCGGGCCGCAGTTTGAAACTCCGGCGGAAATCCGGGCGCTGCGTATGATGGGTGGCGATGCGGTGGGGATGTCCACGGCGCATGAGGTGGTTACGGCGCGTCATGCCGGGATGCGGGTGCTGGCGTTTTCCAGCATTACCAACATCGCTATCGACAAAATCGACACCGAACTGGAAACCTCGCATGTAGAGGTGATGGAGGCAGGGGCGGTGATTGTGCCGAAGCTGGCGAAAATTGTGCGCGGTGTGGTGCGGGAGATCAGCCTATGACGGCATTCATGTTCTTGATTGACCAGCTTGCTATCGGCCTGTATATCCTGATCGGGATCGGACTGGTGCTGGCGTGGCGTAGCCTTGGCATTGCGCAGCGTGACTTCCGGGAGACATATTTTGAACTGGAGCGCGGGCTGGCGCGTTACCGGCGGGCAAATGCGGCTACGATGTTTATCCTGTTGATTGAGGCGGGACTGATAATCTATGGTGTGCAGCGTGTGGTGGTGCCGGTGCTGGCCGCTCAGGAAGAAGAAATTAACGACATTATCGAGCCAGTGGAAGACCTGCCGTTTAACACGCCCACGCCGAATGTTAATCAGGAGGTCGCTATTGACGACGCTGATGTCCTCTCCCGGATTGAAGCGACAGAACCATTCGAGGCGATCCAGGCGACACCGACGCTGACGCCCACGCCGGTCGGTACGATTGTGCCGAATCCCGGCGAGATCATCGGCTGCGACACGGACAACGCCAGCCTGCAAATCCCGGCGAACGGCATGATTGTGTTCGAGCCGACGGATGTGCGCGGCGTGGCGTTTATTGACAACTTCGCGTTCTACCGATTGGAACTGCGCGGGCCGAGCACGTTCGGGGAGTTTGCGCCGCTGGCGGACTACACCCAGCCGGTGAACGATCTTACATCACTGGGGCAGTTTGTGCCGGGGTTCTTTGAACCGGGAGAATATCAGTTCCGGCTGAACGTGTTTGACATTGCCGGGGATGTAAAAGCCACCTGTACGGTTAACATCATCATTAGCGAACCGATCCCGACGCCGACGCCGCTGCCGCAGAATTAGGACACAGCGTGAAAATCGGGTTTATTGGCGCGGGAAAGGTCGGGCGGACGCTCGCGCAGGTGTGGCACGCTGCCGGGGTGGATGTGAGCACAGTTTACAGTCTCACTCCGGCGAATGCGGTAGCTCTGGCAGCGCGTGTTGATGCAACTGTTGCAGAAAACGCCGCGCAGGTTGTGAGTGCATGTGACATCACGTTCCTGACGGTTCCAGACGATGCGATTGGATCGGTGGCACTGGACGTTGCACGGCATAACCCTGATATTGCGCGAAAGACCGTTGTTCACACATCCGGGGCGCATAGCGTAGCAGTGTTGGCTCCACTGGCAGATGCAGGCGTGGTTGTGGGCAGTCTGCACCCGGCGTTACCGTTCGCCGATGTGGAAACGGCGGTTCAGGCCGTGCGCGGTGCAACATTTGCTATCGAAACCGATGATACAACGCTGGATGACCAGCTATCGCATCTGGTAAGCCTGCTGGATGGGCAGGTTATCCGCGTGCCGACAGAGCGAAAGGCGCTCTATCATGCGGCACTGGTTTTTGCCAGCAACTACACCGTCACGCTGTACAACATCGCAGAGCGGCTGCTAGCCACATTCAGTGACGATAACGCGGCCATCGCCACAGCACTGAATACACTGGTAACGGCTACTGTCGAAAACCTCCGGCAGCAGGGTACCCCGCACGCACTCACCGGGCCGCTGGTGCGGTCGGATACGGGCACTATTGCCGCGCACCTGCCAGCCCTGCGTGAATTTGATGAGCAACTGCCGGAAGTTTACGCAGCGCTGGCACGTCAAACTTATACTATGCTGGCAGCGCGCGGCATCGACACGCGCTCCATTGAGCAAACACTGAGACAGGACAGCGAGAATCATGGCACGGCTGACAATACGTGACATCCAGAAAATGCGAGATAAAGGTGAGCCAATCACGATGCTCACAGCTTATGACGCCACCAGCGCCCGCCTGAGCGAAGCTGCCGGGGTGCCTATGCTGCTGGTCGGCGATACACTCGGTATGGTTATCCAGGGGCACGATTCTACGATTCCGGTCACGCTGGATCAGATGATTTACCATGCGTCTATCGTCACGCGCGTCACGGAAAAACCGCTTGTTGTGGGCGACCTGCCATTCGGCACCTACACTATCAGTGCAGAGCAGGCGCTCCGTAGCAGTGCTCGTATGATGCAGGAAGGCGGCGTGAGCACCGTCAAGCTGGAGGGCGGCGAAGCACTTGCGCCTACCATTGAGCGCATCGTGAACTCCGGCATCCCGGTGATGGGGCACATCGGCCTCACGCCGCAGAGCGTTAACGGGTTCGGCGGGTTCCGGGTGCAGGGGCGCGGGCTGGAATCTGCAAAACAACTCATCCGTGACGCGGAAGCACTCCAGGATGCGGGCGCATTCGCCATTGTGCTGGAACTGGTGCCCACGCCGCTATCAAAAGCCATCACAGAGCGCATCAGCATTCCCACAATTGGGATCGGGGCGGGGATGCATACCAGCGGACAGGTGCAGGTGTTCCATGACATTCTGGGACTGTTCGCGGACTTTATCCCGAAGCACACCCGCCGCTATGCTGACCTCGGCACGGCCATGCAGGATGCTATCCAGCAATATGTGGATGACGTTGAGGCAGAGCAATTCCCGACGGACGACAACAGCTTCTCTATGAGCGAGGACGTACTGGCGCAGGTACTGGATGAGGTGAACCATGCAGATCATCCAGACGATTGAAGATCTGCGCAGCGTCCGTGCCTCTCTCGGTAACGATGTGGGTGTGGTCACGACGATGGGGGCACTGCACGCGGGGCATATGGCACTGGTGAGGCAGGCAAAGGCCGATAGTGACCGCGTGCTGGCAACCATTTTCGTCAATCCGACGCAGTT
>JBCCQC010000685.1:0-3094 GCA_039024535.1 Chloroflexota bacterium | reverse complement strand
GTCCACGGTGCGCGGGTTCACCACAGCACCACCGGCAAACACACTCGCCGGGGAAGCCACCCAGCTATCACTCGGCAGGCCACGCATATACAGTGTGCCGCCCAGCGCTACCGTATCCACATCAATGGGAATGCCCTCAAGGTCGCCGTCCATGTTCAGGCTGAGGCCGCGAGACTGTGCGCCCATGCCGAGAAACCCGCTTAACGGGGCCTGTACTGCGCCGGTGCCACTGGCATCAAGGTCTGCACCGTTGAAGCTGGCGTCCATGTTGAGGGTGTAGTTAAAAGAGGCTGTTGCAAATAACTCGCTGGCTTCGGTCAATATCGGGTCGGTGGCTGCATCGCTCTGTGCATGGCTCACGCCAGCTATCAGCAGCAGGCTGGCAATAAACACGAACACGGTTCTGTTGATTTTCATGGGCTATCCTTAATGCGCGTTAACGGTTATAGCGCCAGTGTATGCCAGTTTAAGCAGCACGTATGTAAAGAAAGTGTCATCGGCTATCCAAGGTGCTGCCGACAGAAGTCCAGTGTTTCGCGCAGTTTACGGCGGGTAGCACGCGGGTTATCGAACGCGAGGGCGTCCGGTTGCAGTTCCACGCTCACCGTGCCGGTGAAGTTCATCAGCGCCAGTTCGCGCAAAAACGCACTCAGGTCTATCTCGCCAGACTGTGGCAGGCGGTGTTCGCGGCCACTTTCATAGTTGCTCAGGTGAATGTGCCTCACGCGGTCGCCAGCTTTGCGCAGCGGTACAATGGGGTCTATGCCGAAGGTGGCCCAGTGCGTGGTATCCAGCGTGAGGTGGTCATGGACGCTACTCCAGCCGTCGACGGTGTTCCAGTATGCGGGGTTCACCTCGCGGCCCCACATCTTTTTCGTCGGCATGTTCTCGATGGCAATCTGCACGGGGGTTTCGCCCTGTAGCTGCTTCAGGCCGCCACGCGCCATCCACTCGCGGAAGTCCGCCATGTTGCTGAACCACGGCGCCCGTGCAGAAAATTTGCCAAGCCGCACACTCGCACGGCTGTAGCGCAGTGGCAGGTGTACCACGATGGATTCCACGTCCATTTTTTCGGCCAGTTCCAGCGTGTGGCGCACTTTGCCGAGTTCTGTGCTGGCATTGCCCCATCCCATCAGTTTGCCGGTAAACGGGGTGTGCAGCACGGGGATGGGCAGGCCGAAATCTATACTCAGTTTTTGCAGGTAGCGCCGGTCGCGGGTGGTGTAGCGGTCGTCGCACATGATCTCAATGCCATCGTAACCGGCCTCGGCTGCCAGGTCGAACGTGTAGGCGGTGTCCATCAGCCACAGGGAGCCAGTGGACAGGATAACGCGAATGCTCACGGGATGTCTCCATCATTACAGGGGCACAACCCTCATACCATACCATCCAGCAGGCCAACATCATGTAAATATAACCGTAGATTCATGAGAATTAACACACAAATGATACAATTAAGGTAGCGTCCAGTGGTGACGTCTTGTTTGCGCACGTCTCTATTCGTGCTGAATCTGGAGAAATTGTTATGGCTACACAACAACCCGAAGTCATTATTGCCGGTGGGTCACTCGGTGGGCTGAGTACGGCCCTGTTTTTGCGCGACATTGGCTGTAAGGTGACGGTGCTGGAACGCTCCGCAGAAACGCTCATCGGGCGTGGCGCGGGGATTGTTCTCAGTCCCTACACAGTGCGCTACTTTACTGAAAAGGGCAGCGAACAACTGGCAGCTTTCTCGCAGATGAGCGTGGTTTCGAAGACGCTGCGCTACATGGATAGTGACGGCCAGATTGTGTCTGAGACGCCGGTGCCGTACCGCTTTAGCAGTTACAATGCCATCTATAAGCCGCTGCTGGTTGCGTTTGGCATGGATGATTACCACCTGAGTGCTGAGATGGTGAACTTCGAGCAGAAGGGCGACCGGGTGCGGGTTCACCTTGCCGATGGCCGCCAGCTGTCAGCGGATATGCTGGTGTGCGCGGATGGGGTGCGCTCTACCGGGCGCAGGCTGCTGATGCCAGAGGTGGAATTCCAGTATGCGGGGTATGTGGCGTGGCGCGGTATTCTGGACGAAGATGAACTGCCGAAAGATGTGTTTGATATGTTCAGCGATACGATTCTGTATCACATCATGCCAGACAGCCACCTGCTGGTGTATCCCATCCCGGTGGTAGACCGCGACCCCGAAGCAGGCGTGAAGCCCTACATCAACTGGCTATGGTATCGCAACATCCCGGAAGGTGAGGCCCTTGATAACCTGATGGTGGATCGCAAGGGGCGGCAGCGGTCAGTATCGCTGGGGCCGGGGGCCGTGCAGCAAACCCACATCGACGCCATGCGTGCCGACGGCGCGAACATCCTGCCGGGGCCGCTGCTTACGCTGGTGAACAACACAAAAGAGCCGTTCATCCAGGCCGTGATGGACGCGGAAGTCGATCAGATGGTGTTCGGGCGGGTGTGCATCATGGGCGATGGTGCGTTCGCGGCACGCCCCCATGCGGCGGCGGGGACAGCCAAAGCCACTGAAGACGGCTGGCAACTTGCTGTGGCGCTTAAGGAAACCGGCGGCGATGTGCCGAAGGCGCTTGAATTGTGGAATGAGCGCCAGGTAAAAATGGGGCAGGGTATTCTGGAGCGCAGCCGCGAAGCCGGACGCCGCTTTCAGGTTGAGGGCACATGGAAAGTCGGAGATCCGCTTCCGTTCGGGCTATATGAGATTGGTGACAGCGAGATGGCGTAGCGTTTGACGAGGGGTGGGGGCATGGCACGCCATGCCCCGGCAGCGTTTATGGCTGGCCGAATGTTTGAATGCGGGTCGGCTGGACGCGGTACAGCACGCGGATTTCACCTTTTGCGTCGCGCAGCGGGTACGGGCGCTCACCGAGGTAGCTTTCGGCAAGGTCGTCAATGTTCTGCGTGGCGAGGTGTCCGTTTTCTTCGTCGTCCTCGTCAATATACTCCACGATGATGCCGTAAATGGTCATCCAGTGGTACGGGTTCTTCGGGTTGATGAACAGCAGCGTAACGTTCGGGCGGGCACGCATGTTGCGGTCTTTCAGGCGGTCGCGCACGCTGTTCAGCAGCACATATTCGCCGT
>JBCCQC010000684.1:0-3095 GCA_039024535.1 Chloroflexota bacterium | reverse complement strand
GTGCAGCCACTCGCCGTCACGGTAGGGCACCACGGTTGGCAGCCAGTGGCCGAGGTTTATCTGGCGGGGCGATTGCCCGAAATACCCCCGAAACGCCTCTATGCCGCCGATGATGGGCGGCATGTCGAGTTCAAAATCGAGGTTCAGAACGAGTTCGCAGTCTGGCTCCAGCGAATTACCCGGCAGCAGCACCTCTAACCGTCGCCCCGTTAGCGTGAACACGCCCGGATTGCGCTCTGGCGTGACGGTGAGCGTATTCAGTGTGAACACGTCCAGCCAGCGGTTTGGCTCCACGTTCAGAACCAGCCTGTCCAGCGTTTCGCCGGTTCGGTTGCGGTAGACGATGGTCTGCTGCACACGCACACTTTTCGCTTCGTAGTCTACGGTAGCCTGTACCTGATGCTCTGTGATGGCATCACCGACTGCGCAGCCCGGTTCATCGGTTGCGGTGGCCGTCGGCGCTGTGGTGGGTTCGCTGGTGGAGGTGGGTACCTGTGCAACAACCGTTGGCGCGGCTGTTGATGTGGCCGCAGGTGTATTCACCACGCGCACTGTGCGCTGTGCAGTGGGGGCCAGCGTGGATGGCAGCGAGCGCACTGTGGTAGCAGTGGGGAATGGGGTGGATACCTGTGCGCCGGTCATGGTGCATCCCAGCGTGAGCAGCATGGCGAAAAGTAAAAGTCGTTTCATCAGAGCCTCATCTGGCTGTGGCAGAATCTGCCGCATGATAGCGTTACCTGTGCCGGGGCGCCACCACGCGAACCTGACGCTTTCACAACGAATGGGGTGGAAAATCGTCCGGTGTGGGCAATAATGGACTGATCATGAATGGGGTTGCTGTGGGCGGCCCCGGTTAAATGCAAATTATGAAGGATAGACACAAACCGATGGAGTTTATCGCCACGTTACATGACATTTTTTTCCGTGCTATCCTGATGTTTTCCGGTATTCTGGGCGTGTGGGCCATTGTGATGGCCGCCCGTGACCGCAGCATCAGCGGCAACTTCTGGGGGGCGCTGGTGACGCTCACCGGGCTATCAGTGATTACACTGGTGGCAGGAATTATTCTGGCATTACAGGGTTTTACACCACCGGCAGAGCGCCTGACCACGTACTTTATCTATATGGCATGGATTGTGGTTATTATTCCGGGCATGTTCACACAGCTACGGGGCCGTGATGATAGTGCGGCGGCCCTGGCATTTGCCATGCTGGCGATTTTCAATCTGTTCGTGGGCCTCAGTATGCAGGGCCGTGGACTGGTCGGGCCGTGGGCATAAGAGCGTTCATTTTTTCCGCAGCGGTGATGCTGGCGGCATGTGGGCCGCCCCCCACGCCGTTTGCCATCACGCCCATCAGTTCGCAGGAACCGACCCTTGCGCCGGAAGCAGCCACAGCAGCTCAACTCGGCGGGGCGCTGCCGACCCGTGAACCCGTGCGCTATGGGGTGCTGCCCAATGCGGAAAATCACGCGCCGCTGGAGGCGCTGCGCAGTGCCAATATGCAGATTACGATACTGGACGAAACATCCGACGCCACGCAGTTCGACGTGATGACCGGCTTTGGCGTGTATGACGGCTGGCAGCGTACCGATGCCGCGCCCACGGTGTCGCTTGTGTTCAACACGGAACTTGCACCGCTGGATAACCCCGACGTGCTGGCAGTAGTGCGCAACGCGATACAGATTCCGCCAATTCTGGCGGACATCCCCGGCACAGAGGTGCGTTTTGCGCCCTCCAGCGATGCACAGGCCGTGAAAACTGCTCTCGCCAACCTCGGCTACCCCACCGGCATTACTATCTATGGCAAAGCGGATAGCTACCCCGGCGCACGCGAGGTTCCGGGTGGCATGGCGGCAGCGAATATTACCGTGCTGGCGGCACAGCGTGCCACTGCCCCACATATTCAGGTCATCGGGTGGGATGACATGGCACAACGCGAGACACTGGTAAGCGCGTTCGGGGCAGAAAACGTCATTGATCTGTATACGCTGCCCATCAGCTACTACCTGAACGGCGACTTTTTGACCGCGTTCACAGATAACGGGTGGGTGATTGTCTCACGAGGAGAATCTTAGATGACGCAGGTGCGTGAACTCATGTCCTACGGGGCGCTGACGGTGCAGGCGGGGCGCAGGCTGGCCGATATTGTCGGGCGTTTGCGCAGGATCGGGCATGAGGGCTACCCGGTGGTGGATACCGACGGGCAGATTGTGGGCCTGCTGACCGCGCGTGATATGAACCGTGCCGCCGAGAACGGTCTGGATGATATGCGCGTGGAAGATGTGATGATGGCCGGTGCAGTTACAGCATCACCAGAAACGCCGCTGCATGAATTGCTGGCGCAGATGGTCGCCTCTGATTGGGGGCAGATACCCGTGGTGGAACATCACGCGGTGGTGGGCATTGTGACGCGCACGGACGTGATACGCCATTACGCACAGCTTGAATATGACCGGGCGCATACCGTCACAGATGCAGATGTACGCGCTATTCTGGGCGAACCCATTGCTGCGCTGATTGCGTTCGTCGCAAAGCAGGCCGCTGCACAGGGTAAAATAATCTACATGGTGGGTGGCGTGGTGCGCGACCTGCTGCTGAAGCGCCCGAACCTCGATATTGATTTTGTGCTGGAAGGTGACGCGATGGCCTTTGCACAATCACTGGGTGAGCAGTTCGGGGGTGTGGTGAAAACGCATGAGGCGTTCGGGACAGCGACATGGACATTTGACGAAACTGCTGCACAGCACATCGGGCAGCCGCTGGATGCGCTGCCGGAGTACATTGATCTTGTGACGACACGCTTTGAGTTCTACGAAGAACCGGCAGTATTGCCCACGGTGTATAACAGCGGCATCCGGCTGGATTTGCGGCGGCGCGACTTTACGATCAATGCGCTGGCAGTCAAACTGAGTGCGGACGGTGCCGGTGGCGAAGTGATTGACCTGTTCGGTGGGCTGGGTGATCTGGAAAACGGGCTGGTGCGGGTGCTGCACAGCCTGAGCTTTGCCGACGACCCCACACGCATCCTGCGTGGGGCACGGTTTGCGCACCGTCTGGGTTTTGAAATTGAGCCACGTACTGCCGAACTGATTG
>JBCCQC010000683.1:0-3101 GCA_039024535.1 Chloroflexota bacterium | reverse complement strand
GTTGCGGGTAGGATCATCTCGTTCCGTCCCATTTATGCGGGTGAAACACAGTTCTGCCGCCACTGATTCAACTGCAAGCGGGTACCATTGACGCAGAAAAGCCCCGCAGTTGGGGCTTTTTACATTGAACGTCTATTTGCCTGTTTCGTCGGCAAGGGGGCGGGTCGTCGTGTAGCGGATCGCGTCTGGCAGGTGACCGACCTGCGACAGAAAACGAACCGGGTGAGAAGCTACGGTCAACATGCTGGCTGTGAAGGCTTCACCATACTGCTTTTTCGCAAAGGCGATCCGGGCACGGCGGCCATGACCCATGCTGATGCCGCGCATCCGCATACCAAACTGGGCAAACTTCGAATCGAGGTGATTTTCCTTGATGTAGTCTTCCAGTTCCAGCGTTTCTCCGCGCAGGCGGGCCGCGTGGCGTGCCTTGATGAAGCCGTGTGTGATGAACTCATCCTTGGCACGCTTGAATGACAGGCTCTTGGAGTGCTGGCGGTAAAGCTGCAAGACCTCTGGCAGTACAATCACCGGGCCATGCTCTGCCATACGATCCCACAATTCGCTGTCCTCGGTAGGCATAAAGCGCAGATCGAACCGCCCTACCTTTTCGCAGATGTCGCGCCGGAAGAACGCAACCGTCCCATAAACCGAAATCAGTTCCTTTGTGCGATCCAGATTTTCGAACGCCTCTCGGTCAGGCGGCCCGAGTGTCATGTCGCCCATCGGAATGCCATCCTCCGTCATATACCGCATGTATGTCCCCCACACGGTAACGTCTGGCTGTTCCTCTGCTGCACGCATCTGCTTTTCCAGTCGATCTGGCAGCGCAATGTCATCAGAGTCCATCAGGGCGACATAATCCCCCTTCGCATAATCCAGCCCCACGTTGCGGGCTGCCGATGCACTGCGCACATTGACCTGAATCGAACTGATACGATCGTCCTGTGCGGTATAACGATCAATGATTTCCTGCGTGCGATCCGTTGAGTTATCATTGACGATGATGAACTCATAGTCTGTATAGGTCTGGTTGAGGATGCTATCAACAGCTTCCTCAAGATAAAGTTCTGCGTTGTGTGCCGGCATCAATACAGTGATCATAGTCGAACCAATATCCTCTCCATCTGCCATTCACCTGATTCCCGAAACCGGGGGCTGGCCCGTGCTGCTGCGGTAATGCACCGGCCCAATTCGCCGCGAATCATATCACAGCTTTTCTACATTTATGTTTAATCTGCCACGCCACACCCGTTTTTTACCTTCCACAGTATGGCAGGGGCAACTTTGTTAAAAATCTACCCACGCGCGGCGGTATAAATCACCATCACGGTACAGTTCTGCCGTAATGCGTTCCGATTCCACAAACGTGGGTGGCTCAAATACATACGTTTTACTGGAGGTATGTGTGAGGGGGCCGGTACTTTCTCTGTAAATGACCTGCCCATCCTCCGATTTCACCTCAATGTTATACTCTACGGTCATCTGCTCGAAGTTGTTGACGTTAACGCGCAGCCCACCGCTGTCATCCGAGAGGATAGAGAAGCTGGTAAAGGTAACTTCTGGCTGGCTGATGGCAAACTGATAGGAGATAAACAGCAGCACACAAACCCCTATCACCGGCACAACCAGGTTAGAAGCCAGCAGCGATGTCAGCCGACCGGTCTTGATGAAGGGGTAGTTCCCGAACGCACGCCGCACCGCCGCTGCAAACCCCAGCAGTGTAGACAGCACCCCCAGTGATACCAGCCAGCTTTCACGGGTGATTGGATACGGAGACAGATGGATCAAGAAGCCGACCAGAATCGTGATGGTGGTGCTGATGCCGATGGTCAGTAGCAGGCGGGCAAACTCCCCCGGCTCATCGTAGATGAGCGACTGCATGGCATAACCGGGCAGTATAAACACCAGCAAGATCCCCATAACCGGTTGCAGGGGCAGTTCCTGCCGCAGCACCACGACAGCAACAACCATCGTAATCATATAGGCGATCAAATCGACGTACTTACGGAACACCGGTCACCTCCTGCAAGTCGTAGATCACAATATTGCCACTGTCGAAAATGCGATCCACCTCGGGTAGCTCTGCGAACTTATCCATCACCTCAGTTGAAATCGGGTTGCTATCGACTGTCCACACAGATTCCGAACCAAAGTACGTCCCACGGTAGGGCAGGGACTCTGCAACACGATAGTCAATCACGAAAAATCGAATTTCACGGTTCTGGAGGTTATCTACCTCACGGGCGCCAAAGCGCGGCGATGCATAAACCTCCGCCAGGCCGAATACCGGGTACTGCTGCCCCAGCGACCCGAATAGTAGATACATAGTGAAGGTGCCGGTGGTGCGGGACTGTGTGGGCATATTTTCCCGCGCCCATTCCGCTGCATGGATGCCTTCCAGTTCAACTGACCGCTCCGACGCGCCGACAAGATAGGGCCCCGGCAGACGTGCCCACTCCGGCGGCCACGAACTTTGCAGGCCACCCACGTAAATTGCAGAGAGGACAACCACGCATACAATCTGCGCGTAGATGCGCCCCTGACGTGTGATAAAGAACGTGCGCACAAACCCGTAGGCCAGGGTGAACCCCACGCCAATAAACAGGAACGGCCACGAACGCCCCGCAAGTTCGGCACCATCTGGCCCGAACCGCAGCAGAATACTGGCATAGTAGCCAACGCCCACCAGCCCCAGCGTCATGGCAGGGGCATTGCGAAAACTGGATTCCATCCAGACCATGTAAGCGCCAATTGGGGTCAACAGGGCAATCCATCCCACAGATTGAAGGGCAAGTAGCAAAGTCGGCAGTGATGAGAACGGCAGCGAGAATTCTTCCCGTTCATCCTCTTCTTCCTCCACACCTGTTTCTTCCTCCTCCAGTACCACAAGGGGGTCAGGTTCTTCTTCGGCAGGCTGGATTAACTCAAAAACGCGCTCCTGTACGCGCTCAATTGGTGCAGACAGATACGCTGCTGTTGGTGTGGCAATCCGCGTTGTCCATGTAAAAGAGCCAACCGCAGCCACAACTGCGAGGAACACCGGTATCCAGAAGTCACGCCCCTTCTGCCGGGTAAACGTTGCCACCACCACCCAGAAACCC
>JBCCQC010000682.1:0-3101 GCA_039024535.1 Chloroflexota bacterium | reverse complement strand
TCCACATAGGCGGCAGCATTCGGTTCTGTACCGCCCCATTCACGGCTGAGATTGGGTTCATTCCACACCTGGTAGGCGGCGATACGGCCCCGGTAGCGTTCAGCAAGGCTGTCTCCGACAGGCACGCACAGCGAAGTTGCCCACCGCGACGACCTATTTTTGCAGGCCATGTATGATGCCAGGTTCCAGCAGTATGTAGATGCCGTGGGCGTACACGCACCCGGCTTTTCCGCAGTTGGCTATGGGCCTGACGAAGCAGAACGAGACGGCAATGGGCGCTGGGCGACGTTCCGGCGTGTTGAGGATATGCGCCGTATTATGGTGCGTAACCACGATGCGCAGCGGCAGATGGCAATTCTTGAGATGGGGTGGACAACAGCAGACCCGGAAACTCACCCGGATTATGCGTGGTTTGCTGTAGATGAAGTAACGCAGGCGCAGCGCCTCGTAGAAGCACATGAGTTCGCTGCACATAACTGGCGTCCGTGGATAGGGCTGGTAACTACAATTTACCTTGCAGATCCGGCATGGACGGAAGAAGACGAGGAACTGTACTTTGCCGTCACACGGCCCAGTATGGGCAAACGCCACGCCTTCGGTGCGCTCCAGAACATGACCAAATACTGTGGTGACCGCATCATCCCCGCCCGTGACCGTGGTAGCCCGGAGGCAATAGGCTTTGTCCCCACTCGTCCTTGCCATTAGCTATTTTTTTCATCTGCTGGCGACCGTCGTGTGGCTGGGTGGGCTGGCTATCCTCACAATACTGGTTCACCCGGCAGCAAAGCGCACGCTCAACGAACATCCATCTGTGTACACTTTCCTGAACCAACTGCGCAAGCGCTTTGTGCCACTGGCAAACTTCAGTCTCGCCGTGCTCATTACCTCCGGCATGATCCAGATGGCCGGGGATGAGAACTACCTCGGTGTGCTGGACTTCAGCAATGGCTGGAGCGTGGCTATGCTGCTGAAACACATTGCTGTTGCGGGTATGGCTATTTGCAGCCTTACGATACAATACGGCGTCGCACCAGCCTTAGAGCGCACAGGTCTGTTGATTGCACGGGGGAAGCCTGAACCGGAAGAATGGGAACGCCTGCAACGCCGTGAACAACAACTGACATGGGCCAATAATGTGCTCGGCATCATGGTGCTGGTGTTTACCGCCTACATGACGGCGCTGTAAATGCATTGACTGCCATCCGGAGCCATTCACTTGTCGAAACGAACCAGTTTCTGGTTAGCTGTTCTCGTTATTCTGCTGGCCGCGCTCGTCCGCCTATGGGATCTATCGTCACTGCCGCCAGGGATGAACCTGCTGGAAGCGCAGGACGCACAAATTGCAGAACTCATTCGCATCGGCCAGGTAGAGGTGCTGTATGATACCGGCACCGAAGGCCGCGAGGCACTTTACCACATTCTGCTGAGCGCAGTCACTACATTTATTGGCAACAACCCGTTCGGATACCGGCTTCTGTCTGTTTGGGGAATGCTACTCAGCCTCGCGCTGCTGTATACACTCACCCGCCGTTTGTATGGCCGCGCAACCGGCGTGGTAGCCACCGCAGCAATGGCAGTGCCGTTCTGGTCAGTGCTATTGTCACGCAGCATCACGCGGGAAGCGCTATTGCCCCTCATTGTGACGGCAACCTTGATGGCCCTCGCCCGCGCTTTACCTGTGTATCGCAGGCCCTCGCTGGCGCCCACAACCCTGCCGTTTGCCCTGCTGGGGCTGGTGCTGGGCTTCGGGTTTTATGTTCATCCAGTGCATTACCTTATTGTGCTGCTGGCAATGGTCTTCATCGGCTACATGATTGTCACCCGGCAGCGCATGTCCCGGCGCACCCTCAGCTACCTGAGCTTCACCATCGTTATTCTCGTTATTATCGTCACGCCATATCTCATTTCGTCGCTGCGCCTGCCAGAACTGAATGGAGCTACACGCCTGCTGGGTGAGTATGCACTCATCACAGAAGCAGGTATCCGCGAGACGATTCTGGGCGGTATGGGTGGGCTTTTTGTGCGTGGCGACGAAAGTATCCTGTACAACGTATCCGGGCGGCCATACATCGATGTAATCAGTGGCCTGCTAATGATTCTGGGTATTATTTCCGCCGGGCAGCGGTTCATGCAGCCGCGCTACGGCCTGATGATTATCGCAGCGGCTCTGCTGTTCCCCGTAGCGCTGTTTGCCCCCGGCAGCCCGAACTTTATGGCCTACAGCACTATCATCCCGCTGATGGCGATTTTTTTTGCGCTTGGCGTGAAGCAACTGACTCGCACTATCATAGCAAATCGGCGCTACACGGCATATATAGCTGGTGGGGTTACGGGTCTGCTGCTGGTTAACTTTGCATGGACGGTGTTCAGCCTCTACAGTGTGTGGGGAACGGCTGAAGATGTGCGTGCAGCTTACCATCATCGCATTGCACAACTGGCCACCTACCTTGACGACACCGTAAGCGATACCAGCACGGTAGTGTGCGTATCCGATCTGCCGTTTGGTCTGCCATTGTGGAATTCTGCGGTAGATAAACCGGGCACGCTGCTGGCACTCATGATGGATAACCCGGACGAGGACAACCTGCGCTATGTAGACTGTGGCAGCGGGTTGGTGCTGGCAAACGGTGGCTCCCATCAGCAGGTTATTTTCCCGGAAGCGGATATGATGGAACGGCTGCACCCCTATGTTGCTGGCTGGGTTGCTGAGGGCGACATCATCACAGAGGGCGTGCCGGAAGATAGCGTTGTCAGCATGATCGTGGAAGACCGCCTGGGTGATACAATTGGCCTGTTTACCACCACGGCCCCGGCTGGCTATGCCCCGGAAGCACCGGGCGGCGTGGCACCTGCTTTACTGCCGGTACAGTTCGAGGAAAAGCTGGCCTTCCTCGGCGATGACACTGCTGAGACAGATTACAATGCTGGCTCAATCGCTACAGTTGTAACTTACTGGCGCGTGGATGGCCTGCTGCCACACGACCTGACGTTTTTCACGCATTTACTGTTTGATGCAGAAACCCGCGTGGCTCAGACGGATACCATCAGTGCAGTACCGGATCGCCTCCAAAGCCGTGACGTGCTGGTGCAGCTTACGTTTA
>JBCCQC010000681.1:0-3101 GCA_039024535.1 Chloroflexota bacterium | reverse complement strand
CGTCAATGTGGGGTAGCAGGCGTTGCATCTGATAATCTACAGCGCGGGAGCTGGCATCGAACATGATGTTTGCCAGTGGGCGTGCCCAGTCCAGCAGACCCCAGCGGCGCACATTGTCGTAGGGTAGCGGCTGTGTGAGGTTGCCAGTTCCCAGTGAAACCACCATGAAATCGTGATGTTCCGGGTAGATGGTACGCGCTTCGATGTAGGCGTTCAGCGTCGGGTTGATGGCGGTCATGCTGCCGTCAATCATAGCGTGAGGTGATTCCGGGGTGGCAAGGTTCTGTACAAGGGCTGGCTCGAAAAATGTGGGGGCGGCGGTGGTTGCACGGACGGCATCGCGCATGTAAAAATCGGCGTGAATGTCTTCACGGGCGTGGTGGCTGCAAAAAAACCACGGCAGGCGTTTTTCAATATCGTAGCTGGTAATCATTACGTCGGTGAGGGCTTCGCTCAGTTTTGCGTTCCCGTAGAGGTCTTGCAGGGCTTCTGTAATGCCGGTGTTCGGGTAGCGGCGCACGCGCCAGTTATCCATCGAGAGGATTGCGTCCCAGCGTGTGCGGGAGAATATCTGTTTGCCGTACATCTCGTACAGGTCTGGTAGTTCGGTTGCGCTGAATTTCGCCTGACCGTCTTCGCCGGGGACGACCGCTGCCATTGTCAGCAGGCCGCCAGTCGAGGTTCCGGCCATAAGGTCAAATAACTGGTGGATGGGGTGCCCGCTGCGTCGTTCCAGTTCGGCCAGTACCATTGCTGGAATCACGCCGCGTATGCCGCCGCCGTCAACTGAAAGAACCCGTATCATATTTTTCACGGTTTAGCTCCGATGTCGTGCAGTAACGTTATAGTGGGAAAAATGACGATCAGTTTGTGTTAATTGAACAATATTTGCAGGTTAAAATCAACGATATTTGAGGAATTACCCCAAAAAGGCCGTAACTTTTTCTGCTTTGCGGGGTTATGTGGCGGTCACGTGAGTAAAAGGCTAACTATGAAACGTTTGTTTATCTATGGCACGTTGATGCTGGACGACGTGCAACAGCGGATTATCGGGCGGGAAGTGCCCATGACCCCGGCTACACTGCAAGGCTACCGCAAAGGCCGGGTTACGGTGGAGGGCAAAACCTACCCGCGCATCACGGCAGATGAGGCCGCGAGTGTGGATGGTATGGTGATTGAACTGGATGACACCGAAATGCAGCGGGTGGATGCCTATGAGGGCAGCGAGTACGTGCGCATTGTGGTTGTGCTGGGGGACGGCACGGAGGCATGGGTGTACGCTGAACCCCTGTCTGACGATTAGCAGCGCAGCGAGGGCGGTATGCTGCGCAGGGGGCGATAGGGAATGGGATGCTCTGATGGGGTGGGGACGTAGAAAATGCGCTGTGGTACCGCCTGATAGTAGGCCAGTATATCATAGATGCAGTTTGGCCCGTCCACGCGGATGTGGTCTGATAGTGGTTCGCCCTGCTGGGTTGTGTGGGTGTCAATGTAGCGCCATACCTGCCCGGTTGGAATAAACACGTACATCGTCATACCGCTCACGACTTCTCTGGCGTCCAGTTCCATCACGTTGTTACGGAACCCGGCCAGATAGCGGGGAGCATCTTCTGCCCAGTACCAGCGCACTGAGTATACCTGTCGGTCGTCTGCGTCATGTAATTGAACATCGCCCACGTAGGGGTGGGCTTCCAGCATGGCAATCGCTTCGCTGGCGCGGGTTTCCCCGATTTCGATGCCGAGGAAGCAGGGCATGTTGCAATCTGCCGGGGGCATCAGCACAGATTCCAGTGCCGGGTAGTGTTCGTCCTGTGCGCGTATGCTGGCAATCAACGTGAGGTTGACGGCTGTGAGGATCAGTATTGCTCTCCAGAGTAACCTCATTTTACGGCGACCCTGAATCGCTGTGCCCATAGTTCCAGTGTGAGCAGGCGGAATACCACTTCTTCCTGTTTTTCGCGCCCTGCAAAGTGATTGTTCAGGACGCTTTCAAGTTCAGTTACGTTGAACAGCGATTGTATCGCGGCATCCGGGGCCAGCAGTACATCACGGATGTTGTCGCGCAGGTCATGTTCGAACCAGCCGCGAATGGGTGTGCTGAACGGCTGCTTGGGGCGCTCCAGCGCAAACGCGGGCAGATAGGGTTTTAACGCTTCCCGAAGGATGTGTTTGTTGCGCTTGAGGCGCAGTTCCGGCGGGATTTTCGCGGCGAAGTCCAGCAGGGCCGGGTCAAACAGGGGGACGCGGGCTTCCAGTGAGTGCGCCATCGTGACTTTATCGACGTGCAGCAGGGCGTTGCCGTGCAGCCATGTGTTAATCACAAGGGCCTGTGCGGTGTTGTAGGGGTTTTCCTGCCAGCTCTGTGCAATCACATGGCCGTAGACGTGGCGCTTCTGCCCCTGATAGCGTGATAGTTCCTCGCCGTATAGCCGATCGCGCAGGGCATCGCTGAACACCATGCCGTCGAATGAGAAAGCACGCATCAGCGCCTCGTCGCGGCCCATTGCCACGCGCCGCAGTTCTGGCAGGTAGGTGGGCAGTGCTCCGATGACGCGATAGCGTTTCATCGCCGGGTAGTATGGCTCCAGAGCACCCAGCAACCCGGCAAACGGTTGCAACCGCTGGCCCCACGTTTGCTGGCGATGCAGCAGCGCCGGGATATTGCGGTGATGCGGGTACCCGGCGAACAGTTCATCACCGCCGAGGCCGGTAAGCACGACTTTAACGTGTTTTGCAGTTTCCTCGGCCAGCAGCATCAACGAGACAGCGGAGGCGTTAGCAGTGGGTTCGTCCTCGTGGTAGACGTAGCGCAAAAAGCCATCCCACCACTGCTTTGCGTTGATGACGCGCTCGTGATGGTCGGTTTTGAAGTGTTCGGCAATCTGGCGCGCATGGAGCAGTTCGTTGTCACGGGTGGTGGTGTCGTACCCGACGGTGAACGTTTTGATGGCCTGTGTATCCTCCTGTGCCATCAGCGCGAGTATGGCCGCACTATCCACGCCACCGGAGAGAAATAACCCCAGCGGAACATCGCTGCGCAGGTGGAGCCGGACACTTTCGCGCAGCAGTTCGCGGGCCTGCTCTATGATTTCGGCTTCGGT
>JBCCQC010000680.1:0-3103 GCA_039024535.1 Chloroflexota bacterium | reverse complement strand
CGGTTGGGATACCCACTGGGGAGATGAAACCTACTTTTCCTATCCATTTTTATCTTTAGAGGTACTACGCGAATTAGTTCGCAGAGGTGTATCTATGGTTGGTGTAGACACTGTTAACATTGACGACAGCCGCGATTTAAATCGACCCGCACACACGCTGCTTCTGCGTGATGAGATTTTCATCGTGGAAAATCTTACCAACCTGGAGCCACTTATTGGAAAGTCTTTTCGTTTTTTCGCTGTGCCCATCAAGGTTAGAGGGGGCGCAGCAATGAATATCCGAGCATTTGCAGAGCTATAAACGCAAAAGTCTGTTAATTTATAGGAGTGAACCAACAATGGCAAATACCGTAAAGGCCGCGCTCATCCAGGCAAGCTGGACAGGCGATAAAGATTCCATGATCGAAAAGCATGTGAAGTACGCGCATGAAGCCGCAGAACAGGGCGCACAGGTCATGTGCTTCCAGGAATTGTTTTATGGCCCGTACTTCTGCCAGGTGCAGGACGCGAAATACTACAGCTACACGGAAAAAATCCCGGATGGCCCCACCACGGCTATGATGCAGGATCTGGCAAAGGAAACCGGCATGGTGCTGGTGGTGCCGATGTACGAAGAAGACCAGAAAGGTGTGTACTACAACACTGCTGCCGTCATTGATGCGGACGGTAAATATCTGGGCAAATATCGCAAAACGCACATCCCGCAGGTTAACGGCTTCTGGGAAAAGTTCTACTTCCGTCCGGGCAATCTGGGCTACCCCGTGTTTGATACTGCTGTGGGCAAGGTCGGTGTGTATATCTGCTATGACCGTCACTTCCCGGAAGGTGCGCGTATGCTGGGCCTGAACGGTGCAGAAATCGTGTTCATTCCGTCGGCGACCAGCCGTGGCCTGTCTCAGCACCTGTGGCGCATTGAGCAAACCAGCCACGCGATTGCTAACGGCTACTTTGTGGGCACTATCAACCGTGTCGGTATCGAGCCACTGGGCGATAACGACTTCTACGGGCAGAGCTACTTCTGCACCCCACGCGGCGAGTTCGTCGGTGATGTGGGCCACGACCATGACGAAGAACTGCTCGTCCGTGACCTCGATATGGGACTGATTGAGGAAGTACGGCAGACGTGGCAGTTCTACCGCGACCGCCGCCCGGATCAATACGATAACATCGTTTCACCGTAACGACATTCCCTCTGTAAACCACGTAGGGGCATGGCATGCTATGCCCCTACCGCAATTTATTCGCATTTGTTTGAAAACCGGAGTAAACGATTATGGCAATGGATTTCGGAATCTGTTTTAAGGGCGACATCAGCCCGAAGCGCACAGTATCCCTGTGTGTGCAGGCAGAGCAGGCCGGCTTTAAATATGCATGGTTCTATGACAGTCACATTCTGTGGCGCTCACCGTATGTGACGATGGCAATGTGCATGGAACACACTGACGAGATGGTGTTCGGCCCGTGTGTGACCAACCCCGGTGTGCGTGACTGGTCAGTAGCGGCGAGCCTGTATGCGACGCTGGCGGCACAGAGTGGCGGACGCATCGAGATTGGTCTCGGTCGCGGGGATAGCTCGCTGCGTGTGATGGGCAAGAAACCGAACAGGGTCGCCCGTATGGAAGAATTCGTGCATAAGCTCAAGGCAATGGTACGCGGCGAGGCTGTGCAGTATGACGACGCGCCTGCTGAGATCGAACTACCGTGGGCCGAAGGGTATGAACTGCCAGTGTGGGTGGCTGCCTATGGGCCGATGGCACTTGGTGCTGCCGGACGTGCTGGCGATGGCCTGATTATTCAGCTTGGCGACCCGATGCTGGCCCAGTGGTTCCTTAGCCAGGCAATGGAAGCGGGTAAGAAAGCCGGACGCGATATGTCCAACTATCGTGTGATGAGCGCTGCGCCAGTGTGGGTGGGCGATCACAAAAAAGGTGTTGAGCAGACGTTCTGGTTCCCGGCGATGGTGGGCAACCATGTGGCTGACATTGTGGAGAAGTATGGCAGCGACACCGACCTGGTGCCAGACAGCCTCACGAACTACATCGAAGGGCGTAAGGGCTATGACTACAAAGAGCACGCCGACAAAGACGCCGACCACCTCGACTTCATCAAAGAGGATGTTGTGGAAAGTTTTGGCATTATCGGCACGCCAGAAGAACACGTTACAAAGCTGAAGCAACTGGAGGCCGCCGGGGTGAACCACTTCAACATCTACCTGATGTGCGGCGAGGAAGAACGGCAGGTTGCCGAGTACGGCGAACACATCATCCCGCAGTTCGAGGCGGCGAACCTGCACCAGAAATCCGTCCTCACACCCGCACCGATGGAGGCATAACGCATGGGAACCCTGTTTAAAGGCGGTACGGTCGTCACGGCCAGCGATATGGTTGTTGCTGATATTCTGGTGGAAGGTGAGGTCATCACCACGTTCGGCCAGGATTTACCCGCAGACAGCCACGACGTTGTAGATTGCTCCGGCAAGTATATTATGCCCGGTGGCATTGACGTTCATACCCATCTCGACCTACCATTTGGTGGCACCTACAGCAACGACGACTTCGACACCGGGCATTTGGCAGGGGATTTTGGTGGAACAACGTGCAAAATCGACTTTGTAATCCAGCCAATTGGCGGTTCACTGGCCGATGGTGTTGCCACGTGGCGCGAAAAAGCGCAAAAAGCCCAGATTGACTACGGCTTCCATATGGCGATCACTGACCTGCGTGACGATGTGATGGACGAAATTCCGTCGCTGATTGATGAAGGCATCACCAGCCTGAAGGTGTTCATGGCATACAAGAACGTCTTCATGGTGGACGACGATACACTGTTCCGCTGCATGAATAAAGCCGCCGAGAATGGTATGATTGTAATGGTTCACGCAGAAAACGGCGATGTGGAAGCCCTGCTGACGCCAAAACTGCTGGCCGAAGGTAAAACTGACCCGGTGTGGCACGCATCGTCCCGCCCGCCAGAGATCGAAGGCGAGGCGACCAACCGCGCGGTTACGATGTCTGGCATGACGGGCTGCCCGCTGTACGTGGTACATATGACGTGCGAGCCGGCGATTGAGGCGCTGCGCCGTGGCCGCCGGGCCGGGTACCCG
>JBCCQC010000679.1:0-3106 GCA_039024535.1 Chloroflexota bacterium | reverse complement strand
TGGAAACGCTGCTGGTAGACCGCCCACCGCTGGAGTGGCTGGCTGTGCTGGCCGCATATGATGCCACCCTCACGTTTATGACCCCGGACGAGGAACAGACGCAGTTTTCGCTGTCGGAAACAACGGCAGTTGCCGGGGAACAGGCCCACAACCTGCATCATGGGCTGGTGATGTCGCTGTTCATCCCGGATATGGCCGATGGGACAGCAATCGGCAGTGCACTTATCGCACGCACGCCTGCCGCTGATCCTATTGTGAATGCGGCGGTGGCCGTGCAGATGAACAGCGAAGACAACACCGTACACTCAGCAATCGCTGCCCTTGGTGGCATCAAACCATCCCCGGTGCTGGAAGTACTTTCACTGGGCGAACTCTACAAACAACCGCTCACGCCAGCAGCCATTGCCCACGTCGCAGAAGGCGTGACGCAGGTCGTGAAGCCGGAAGGGAACTATCTGGGGAGCGCGGCATACCGTCAGGCGATGGCCGGTGTGGTTGTCAGACGTGCATTAGAGGATGCTGCCGCGCAGTTATAATCTGCGCCTATGACTGCTATGATGAAGCCGTAAGGGTATGGTACGCCATGCCCTGCACCATACCTGTCACTAACCCTGGATTACTGTTATGGATTTGAAAGCACTCCGCAAGGATTTTCCGACACTCGAACAGTCTGTGAATGGTGTGCCGCTGGTGTATCTCGATAACGCTGCCACCTCACAGAAGCCGCTGCATGTCATCGAAACACTGGACGAATACTACCGCGACTACAACGCGAACATCCATCGCGGCATTCACACCCTGAGCGAAAAAGCCACCGCCGCCTACGAAGACGCCCGCGTCAAAGTAGCGAAGTTCATCAATGCGCCAGAAACCGCCGAGGTCATTTTTACGCGCAATACCACCGAGGCGATTAACCTTGTGGCGCAGGCGTGGGCACGCAAGTTCCTCAAGCCGGGTGATGTGGTGCTCTACACTGAAATGGAGCATCACAGCAATCTGGTGCCGTGGCATATGCTGGCCCAGCAAATCGGCGTGGAACTGCGCTATATCCCGGTCACAGAGGCCGGTACGCTTGACCTGAGCAACCTTGATGAAATGCTGGACGGCGTGAAACTGGTGTCGTTCATGCACGTGAGTAACGTCCTTGGCACGGTAAACCCGGTCAAGCAGATCACACAGGCCGCGCACAATGTCGGGGCTATCGTCATGATAGACGGGGCGCAGTCTGCGCCGAACATGCCCGTGGATGTGCAGGATCTCGGCGTGGATTTCTTCGCGTTCAGCAGTCACAAGGTCTGTGGCCCGACGGGTATCGGCGTACTGTGGGGCAAACGCGAAATTCTGGAAGCGATGGATCCCTATATGGGCGGCGGCGATATGATCTATGAGGTGTTTATGGATCGCTCAACGTATGCCGAGATCCCGGCGAAGTTCGAAGCGGGGACGCCGAGTATTGCGCAGGGCATCGGGCTGGGTGCTGCTGTGGATTATCTATCCGAGATTGGCATGGACAAGATCAGCGCCTACGAAAAAGAACTGACCGACTACGGCATGGAGCAGTTGCGCCAGATTGACGGGCTGCGCATCTATGGCGAGGCCGATGACCGCGTGGGCGCAATCTCGTTTACAGTTGAACACGTCCACCCGCATGACCTCTCGACTATTCTCGATCAGCAGGGCGTGGCAATCCGTGCGGGGCACCACTGCGCACAGCCGCTTATGCGCCGCTACGATATTGCGGCCACGGCCCGTGCCAGCCTCTACTTTTACAACACGCGCGAAGATATTGACGCGCTCGTAACTGCATTGCGCAAAGCAAAGGAGATTTTTGGCGTATGAACCTCGATTCGCTCTATCAGGAAGTGATTCTGGATCACGCAAAGCACCCGCACAACTACGGCGAACCCGAATCGTATGATGCTCACGCGCACCGCCTGAACACGACCTGTGGCGACAGCGTGGATGTATATCTGACCATTGGCGAGGACAACCGCATTGCGGAAGTCATGTTCAGTGGGCGCGGCTGTGCCATCAGCCAGGCCAGTGCCTCTATGATGACGGATATTGTGCAGGGCCGCACACTGGAAGAAGCCCACACTGCCCTCCGTGACTTCCAGAGTAAGATGATGGATCGTGAGGCCGAGTTTGCATTTGATGACGAGGCGATGGAAGAACTGGAGACGTTGCAGGGCGTGCGCCAGTTCCCAAACCGTATCCGCTGCGCCACACTTGCATGGCACACGCTGGAAGATGCGCTCAGCGAAGTGGAGGAGTAGCCTTCAGCCTTAAGCTGGTCGTCTATCGGTGGGGCATGTCGCTCCGCCGATTTTAATTTGTGCGCATGTCATGTTCTGTTGCCACCACCAATAGGTTATGGTGTGAGAAAAGGTGGTGACAATGAAACTGAAACATCAACTGATACTCTTGCTGGTGCTTACGCTGGTTGCCGGTGTGATTTTCCTGCTGTCTTCTGTTCAAGTGCCAACGAATTCACGCCGTGATGCCTCTTTTGTGGCCTACCCTCAGGCAGAACCTGTGGATACGGTGGTTGACAGGGTCGGTGTAACCGAAATTTACTGGACAGCAGATGACATTGGCACTGTTTCAGACCATGATTTTTTCAATGATTGCAGGCTCTATGAGTCAGAACAGGCAACTGGATATGAGAAAGTCACCTGTGCAGTCTCTGAGGCTTCTGAAGATGAGTGGCAGGACATTCTGTTCTGGCGGCATGAGTGGTGTTGCTACCCGATTGATCCAGTGGATGTATCGCAGTTCACGCTACAGATTATTGATGTAGAAACATCGCCACAAGCCACAGTTTATCTCGGCGATGAAATTGGAACTGTAGCAGGTAGCTACCTGCGCGAACACTATCTGAAAGACGACCGGAATTCGGGCACGTTTATCACGTTGAGATATAAGGTTCTGCATTTTCCACCGTAGCGCCATGTCTCACCTGCTGCTCCACCTGTGCTAAAATAGGGGCAAGATAATGACTGGAGGCATATGATGACGATTACGCTCCCTGACGACCTTGCCGAAAAATTGAACGCGCTCGCCCGCCACCAGAACCGCTCCCCGGAGGAAGTAATACGGGATTTGC
>JBCCQC010000678.1:0-3112 GCA_039024535.1 Chloroflexota bacterium | reverse complement strand
GGTATCCTCATCGTGAGTGACGCGAATACCTTCCTGACGGTATCTGAGGAGAACTACGACCGGACGTTCACGGATTTCCTGAAGGTGGTACACGACATTTCGACCCACATAGCGTGGGTGAACCCCATGCCGCCGGAGCGCTGGAGCAAGGAGAGTATGGTGGGCATTCTGGAGTATGCCCGGATGTACCCGTACACGCGGCAGGGCATGGAGGCCGCCGTGGACGTGATGCGTGGGAGGATTCCACTGTATGAGTATTAACCAGTCCCTCGATTTCGCCAATGATCTCAGCCTGTTTTTCGAATCCGGCGAGCTATCGGAAGATGCACAGCGCCTGATGCTGTTATGCTCGATTCCGCTGGTGCTGACGCCAGACCTGATTCACATTATTCGCATTAACTTCGGGCTGCAGTCGTGGGCGGCAGAGGCCGACGTATTGAACTCCGATGTGCTGAAACGCATCACGCAGGATTATTATCGTATGGGCCGCGAAACCCGTGACATCCTGCGTGATCGCCTGAACCGCCATCCGGATCCGCACATGGCGCAGCACGCTACCCCTTTTGTTGCCGAACTGATGGAGAGCTACTGGTACCACCATCACACTACCCGGAAAGATACCCTGTGGCATAACTTCATTGAGTCGCAGTACTGGGGCGCACAGGCCATTCTTGATCCCGAACGCCTGGGCAACCACATTCGGGACCTGGTGGCAGGGGGCGGCAGCGAAGAAGCGACAGACGCCGCCAGGCAGGGGTATGCCCTGGCCGCCGATACCCGCCGCGATTTACGGAATCATGGCATGGCAGACCTGGTGACGTATGCGCGTGTGCGCCGTGACCAGATTGAGGGCAAAGCGCCTGATGTGCCGCCGGAAATTGAAGACCGGACACACTTTGGCATGATTGAAGTGCCACCGATCAGGCCAGATAAACCAGACCAAGACGATGAGGAATCAGAAACCCCTCCCCGGCCCGACGCACAGATGGAATACACATGGGAACGTCAGCCATATGTGCGGCAGTCATATGCGATTGTGCTGGATGGCATTACAGCCCCCCTTACTCGGCCCGGTGGAACATGGAAGCCTGGTTCACGAGTTGAACCGCTGGTCGCAGCTTTGCATCAAACCGCAGGATATACTGTATATGTGACTACAAATACTGTTTCTGGCACGATAAAGCGCATCGTGGCTAACATCGCATGGAAGATACACCCGGATGATCGTGTCCTCATAATACAAATCGACAGGAGCAGAACGTCATCAGCGTTGCCATCACGTTTCAGGATCAATGTTCAGGAACAGATCATAGAGCCGTTGGAATGGGCCGGGGCGAAGCATATTCTTGTCACAAATATTCTTGTGCCACACACCATGTTTCATTTCGGTGGACGACACAGTGTAGGTCGACTCACTGGGTTCAAGCGCGGTGAAATGTTTGAACCGGAAGATAGCACCGAACGTCGTGAGCCACCTGCGCCCCCGACTCTGCCAGAGATTAACGCTGATGGAGGTGGCACAACGGGCGTTGACCGCATTGACACGGATGACGATGCCCCCGGCGAGGATTACCCGCTTCGTTAGTCCTGATCCTATAAGACAACCATGTTATTTACGCTCTGCACCGCGCACCCGCGACTCGGCGGCCTGCTGGCAGTAAACCCCCAGCAGCGGCATCTGGAACTCGGCGCGTCCGCCCTCTGTTTTGACGATGTGCTTTTCGAACAACCGGCTCCATATCACAATGTCGAGAATCTCACCCTCAACAATGGCATGATAGAACACCTGCTGTTCCTCATCGGTCAGGCTATCCAGTATGCGCTGGCACTCGGCACGCACGCTGTCATGGGTCAGCAGATACTCGGTCAACGGGCGTCTGTCCTCAGCAATCAGGTAGTTCACCGCCGGACGGAACCCCCGCCGCATCAAGCCGACGTGCCCACCTGTCACATGATAGAAATCGCCATTGAGGAAGACCCTGCCGGAGTCCCGAATGGTGTAGTCATGGTCGTAGCGGGTGATAAAGCGCTCAATCACTTCTTTTGCACTGGCGGAATCCAGCGGACTGATGTAACGGGTATGTTCACCGAAAAGGCCGGTGAAATCACGCACAGGCAGAATCTCCGATGGCGACGTATGGCAGGTGGTCACATACATAACGCGGCCCTTGTAATGGTCGCGCAGCCCGCGCAGCGCGACGAAGAAGTCATCTGGCAGATGTCCGAACGCCTGTAACTCATCGAACAGAAAGGCCACCCGCCAGCGGTCATCGGCGCTCAGAATCTCATAGAGCGCCTCTTCCAGATGACGCAAACCACTCTGGCGCAGCACGGCATCGCCATGACGCAGCGTATGCAGCAGGTTTCCCACGCGGTCGGTGAGTGTGGGAGTATCTGCGCTGGTGCTGCTTTTGCGGCGTTTGCCAGATCTGGTGTTCTCCTCAACATGGCGCAGTGTGCGGTACAACCGATCCAGCATCAGTTCAAACCCACTCCACAGCGCTCCCGCCTCGCGCAGCGCATTGCCGTCCAGTGGCAGCAAGGTGTGCGGGTCAAGGTAGATTGTCAGTGTGTAAGCGGCGTCATCCTTCAGATACGTTGTGCGGACATCAGCGCGGGTCAGGTTCAGCATCAGGTTGGACTTGCCAACCGAGCCAATACCAATGAGGGCACAGCTTTGCCCGGCACGCAGGCTCTTAAAAACGAAGCCCACATCGTCCCGCTGGAAGGAGGCCGACATCAGTTGGTCGGGATTGGTAACAAACATCAGGGTTCTCTCACTTTCCGGTGTTTTTGCAGCGCACTTGAGGGCACTGTCCTTGCATTATCAATCCGCAGTTACCCCGTGCCAGCAGCAGGTAGCCTTGATGCCACGACACGGAACCCGATGTTACTATCCGCTACATCGGCCAGATAGTAGTCTCTGAACGTGTTGCGCAGCGATTGTGCCCCGCCCAGATAAGAACCGCCACGTGCCACCGGATGCGGGATGGAGCGCTCGTCATAAACGTTGCTGCACCACTCAGAAATGTTGCCGTTTAAATCATGCACACCCTCAGCAGAGGCTCCGGCTAAAAAACACCCCACGGCACTCGTGCGGTTAAGGCCGGTG
>JBCCQC010000677.1:0-3112 GCA_039024535.1 Chloroflexota bacterium | reverse complement strand
GTGCAGCAGGCCCGCTTTTACAGGTGGATAGCCTGTTTTTCAATACGGCATCCTCCAATGACCAGGCGCGGGCGGCGACCACACTGGCGCAGTTCCTTACCAACATTGAGCAGAGCACAACGTTTATGCGGGAACTGGGGCGCATCCCCGTCAACCGCCGTGTGAGCGTCAATGCCAATGTCTATCCGGCTGTGAGTGGGTTTCTATCGCAAATTGGCACCAGTGTCGCACTGCCAGATGCGCCGCAGGTTGATCTGCTACTGCGCGAAGGTGACGACGCCATGATCCGCGTGCTAGAGGGTATTCTGGAGCCTGTTGATGCGGCAACGCGGCTCACACAAACGGTAAATGATGCATTGGGCATGGCGAGCGTCCGCAATGACACGTCACTATGCCAGCAACGCGGCACCATTCGTCTGTGGGATGACCTTTCAGGTGAAACACAGGACGTTTTCCAGACCATTATGCAGCATTACATGCGTGATTGCCCGGATGTTGTCATTGAGCGCACGTACATCTCGCAGGATCTGCTCGGCACCTACATTGAGGCCGTAGAGAACGACATTGCGCCGGATATGGTGATTCTGGCGAGCGATAATCTGGCCGATTTACTGGCAGGTGATGCCATCATACCGATTCCACAGGATCGTCTGGAATCGTATTTGCCACAGGCGCAGGTCGAATTACAACGTGATGACCGCACTTATGGCGTACCGATTTCGCTCGACTTCAGCGTGCTATACTTCAACACACAACTCGTCAACGTGCCTGCTACAACGATGGATGAGTTACTGAATGGGAATGTGAACGGCGTTGCGCTTGGCATCCGACGGGACTTTGCGCAAACCTTCTGGGGGATGACGGCTTTCGGGGCGATCATGCCCGGCGATGATAACAACCTCGAGGTGAATACGGCTGCGATGGAAGACTGGTTTTTATGGTTACAGGCCGCCAACACAGACCCCCTCGTTGTGATTCAACGAAGTGATTTGTTATTGAACCGGCAGTTTGAGGAAGGCCGCCTGGGGTACGTGGTGAGCAGTTCAGAAGACCTTGCATCCTTCGAAGCAGCCCTGCTGCAAGAAGACGGTACATCGTCGCTGGGGATCGCACAGTTCCCCAGCGGTGCGGGTGGGGTGGGGCAATCGGCTTTGCATACAGAAGCCTTTTTCATCACAGCAGGCCAGAGCGAGGCGACGCAGGCGCTTGCGCTGGACTTTGCACTTTTCGCCACCAATACTGAAAATCAAATGCTGATGCTGGAACAAACACGGCAAATCCCTGCAAACGTAGGCATTATGGTTCCTGAAGATGATGTCTTGCTGGAGACCCTCATCGCACAGATCAACAACACCCTGACGCTACCAGATTCAGAAGCGCAGGCGATTTTGTTGCGTGAGGGCAGGATGCTCACTGTGCGCTTACTGGCCGGTCAGATTGCACCCGCAGAAGCGGCACAGATGCTGAGCGATGCGATGCAGCCCGCTGATTCCATCGATTGACACCGGGAGAGTGATATGGATACAGAAACGAATACACAGGCGGGCGTAGATGCCGTTGTTCAACAATTGGAGACCATCATCGCTTTTTTGCAGCGTCCCGTTGTGCAACAGCAACTTCTGGCTATCTTGTTGACGGTACTTGCCGCCTATGCCATCTCCACCATTGTAACGCGCTTGATTGAATGGGCGGTAAGACACTACACCGAGCGTTTGCCGGAACAAAGACGCCAGAACATTCGCACGCGCTGGTGGCCTGCGATAGAGCAGCTTTTCTTTCCGGGTATTGCCCTGATGATGATCCCGACTGTTGCAGATGTGCTGAGTCGGCAGAATATATCGGTGGGGCTGCTGCTGGAAACGCAATTGCTGTTCTGGTTGTTGCTCAGCTATGAGTTGGTCATCACGGTGCTGTACGCCATTTTCAGCGAGGATAAAATCCGCCCCTTTCATTACCGCATCCTGCTGCCCTTCTTCACGATAATCGTACTGCAACGCGGCCTGGCAAATTTGATTGCATTCGATCAACTTGGCGACATTGTCATCTTTAATCTATTCGATTCGCCCCTTCTGTTAAGCCCGCTACTGGGGGCTTTCATCGTTGTCTATCTCACATTTGTAGGCGGCAACTTACTCCAACGCGTGCTGCGTTCCTCTGTTTTGCCGCGCTTCAACAATGATGTGGGCGTCACCAGCGCTATCCTGACCATCACGCGCTATGTGGTGCTCTTTTTTGGTGCCCTTGCAACCCTGGGCATCCTGGGGATCGACCTCGCAGCTCTGGCGTTTATCGGCGCTGGCCTCTCGATTGGACTGGGTTTTGGATTACAGCAGATCATTTCGAACTTCGTCAGTGGTTTGCTGCTCCTGTTCGAACAGTCCCTGCGTCCGGGTGACATCATTGATGTGAATGGCGAACTTGGCGTTGTCGAGAACCTGAGTATTCGCTCCACGACAATCCGCACGCTTGAAAACGTTGATGTCATCATTCCTAACGAAACCTTCCTCACATCATCTGTTTACACCTATACCAAATCGAGCAAGGTAGTACGTGGTGATTTGACAGTTGGCGTGTCTTATGCGAGCGACCCCACAGAAGTACGCCGCTTGTTGCAGGAAACCGTCTCCACACACGGCAATGTACTTAAAAACCCGGAGCCTCGCATTTTGTTTGTGGACTTTGGCGCATCCAGTCTCGATTTCTGGGTACAGTTCTGGGTAGAGCATCCCCTACAGCGTATTCAAGTTGCCAGCGATTTACGCATGATGATCTGGAAAGCTTTTGAAAAACACGGCATCGAAATACCCTTCCCGCAGCAAGATTTGCATCTGCGTGATGGGTGGGAGAAATTGCAGCCCCCGGCAGCGGAACAACTCGAACCGGATGAGGCTTTGCGCTATCGCACAGGCCAGCAACAGTAATTTCCCTCCAAACAAGGATTACAGCGGAGTGTAGGGTGCGAAAACTGAAAAGATGTGAAAAACGCTACGGTCGCTGGCGCGGAAGGAATGCTGCTTTCAGAATGCTGATGAGATTATGGCAGCGATCGAGCACGGCACTCCGGAAACCCATCGCCGTCCTTTCGTCTGGCGCAAAGCCACCTGAATCAGAC
>JBCCQC010000676.1:0-3113 GCA_039024535.1 Chloroflexota bacterium | reverse complement strand
TCATCGAGGAAATACTGGAATCGTCACCGACCACCATCACTTCATAGTCATCGTAGATTGCCACAGCACCATTACCAGAGCGCGGCGTGGCAAGGTACAGCCCCACATGCCCCGATGTAATGGAACTGTCATCTACCTGCGTAACCTGCATATCATTGACGAAGCCGGTCAGCGTGGTGCCGCGAATATCCAGCCGCAGCATATTCGCCTCGCCGCGCAGGTTCACCGCCTCGCTTGGCGACCACGTATCAGCCACATCACGTAGTTCGTTCCACACCCCATCCAGACGGAACCAGATGCTGTAGTTACCATCACCATCCACCGCAAACACCCCAAAGTTATCATCATCCTGATAGTGGAAGATCAGACCGTACCCGCTGTTAGTGGGGCTGTCTTCGCCCAGCGTTACTGTTGTGCTGATGGTAATGTCGGTATCATAGGTGTACCCGGGGAGCATCGTCGTCGCGGCCCGGCCCGGTATGGTATTAATAAACCGATAGGTTCCATCCTCCCCCCGCTCACGGACGATCATGCCGGGGCGGTTTTCTACGACTTCGCTTTCCAGTGACCAGTAGCTGCCAACCAGTAGATCATCCTCACCGAAGTCACTGAAGAAACTGGCGTTGTTCTGGTCGGTCATGCTGGGGATGCTGTTATCTTCCACACTGTTTTCTACCTGCGGAGCAGCAGCAACCGGCGTGGTGCTATCGCCAGAGCGGTCTGTCACCAGCGCCACCAGCACCACCAGCGCAATAATCGCCAGCCCGATCATCAAAATACCCATACCGCTGCGCGTCCGCCGGCTGTCCGGCATTTCGGTAGTGCTCCGCTGCACGGGGCCACGTACCTGCTGAGCGGCAACCGGCATTACCAGCGTGGCAAGGTCACGTTTGTCACCCATAACTTCTGGCTGCTTGTTCCTGATCGCCTTTGCCAGGTCTTCAGCCATTGCACCGGCACTCTGGTAGCGTTCTTCTGGCACCTTGGCAAGCGCCTTAAAAATCACACTATCCATGTAGGTGTTGTTGATGTGCTCAAACGTCGTCAGCGCAGGTACGGGCTTGTTCAGGTGGCTGAGCAAAACAGACAGACTGCCATCGTTACCGAAAGGCGGGGTGCCCGCCAGCAGTTCGTACAGGATGACCCCCAGCGCGTAAATGTCTGTCCGGTGGTCTACAGTATCGCCGGCAGCCTGTTCCGGGGCCATGTATGCCGGTGTACCCACAGCCATGTTTTCCTGCGTTAGCTTGCTATATTCCACCATACGGGCAATGCCAAAGTCCGTGAGCACAGCGCGTCCACGCTCATCAAACAGAATATTGGCCGGTTTCACGTCACGATGCACCATTCCCGCCTCATGGGCATAATCCAGCGCCCTTGCAATATCGCGGATGATCTGGACAACCTGCTTTTGCGGCATCAGCCGGTCATTTGCCATGTTTTCATCCATCACGTCTTTGAGCGAATGACCCGGCAGATACGTCATGACCATGTAGCACAGATGGCGGTTGCCTTCTTCAAGCGTTGCATAGTCGTAAATCTGGATCACATTGGGGTGGTGGAAGCTGGCAAGGAACTTCGCTTCGCGCTCGAAGCGGGCACGGAAGGTATCGTCATCGGCAAGGTGCTCATGCAGCACTTTGACGGCCACATCCCGGTCAAGGGCTGTGTCTTTTGCCCGGAATACACGTGCCATCCCACCGGTGCCAATGCGCTCACCGATCTCGTAGCGGTTGATGGCCTTGATGAGCGTGTCTGTAGAGTTGAACGATTGTGTATCTGTCATGGAAAACCCCGGACGTATCCTTGTCGGCTTCAATGGTATCGGCAGGTGATGAGACTGCGATGTGTTATTCCTTACAATTCTTCATCAACATTGTACATGATTTTTAAAGCCTCGATACCGATCACCTGATCCACGACGCAAACGAAACAAAAGTAAAACCCGTCCTGTCGGTGCGAACAGTTGAACGGTGCTATACTCGGCCCAAAGTCGTGAAAGGTCGGTAAACAAGGTGCAGTCCCAGGTTAACCGCGATGATCGCCACAGCCTCATCGAAAACATTCTGTTTCACAGCCCGGATGGTGTGCGAGCCGTAGAACTTGCCGAACGGTGCGGGGTAGACCGGCGCACCATTTACCGCGACCTCTCCAGACTGCGTAAGAACGGCATCCCCATCTATCAGAAGCAGGGGCGCTTCTTCGTCAGCCGGGAGTATTATCACGCGCCAGTACAACTCACGCTGAACGAAACGGTGGCCCTGTTTACAGCGGTGCGGGTGCTGTCTCAGGTAGCAAACCAGCACAACCCGCACGTGATCTCTGCCCTCACCAAACTGAGCGAAGGCCTGCCGCGCTCAATGGCAAACCACGTGGGCACAGTCGGGGCGCTGCTGCGGCACCACAGTGTAGACCGGCTGTTTGTCCGCGTTACAGAAACCATCATCCACGCATGGGGAGAGCAACGCTGGGTACGTATGTGGATTGCGGGTGAACAGGCCGCCCGTGAGATTGCCCCCCATTTTCTGGAGGCCACCGCTGACGGTGCGCTGTATGTCGTCGGTGTAGAAGCCAGAACAGAAGCTGTGCGGGCCTTCCGGCTGGAGCACATCCTGCGGGTAGAAGCCCTGAAGCGCACATTCAACCCGCGTCCATCCGTCATCCTGCAAAACTACCTTGCCGACCGTTTCGGCATCATCAGCGATCACAACCCCACGCACGACACCGTAGTGCTGGTCGTCTCTGCAGAGGTCGCACAACAGCTAAAAGCCGAGCCACCCGCATCAATTTTCAAAACAGCATCACGGGATGACGGACGCCTCGAAGTGCATTTGCGCGTGCGGGAATGGCAGGAACTGGCCGGGTGGGTGCGTCGCGCAGGTAGCCATGTAGAAGTCATCGAACCACAGGCCATGCGGCAGGTTATGGTGTCAGAAGCCCGCCGTATGGCCGCGATGTACAACCTCAACAGCAGCGAGAACAGATCGTGACGGGGCACAGCATAAACGGCTGTGCCTGTCCCTCTCATGGCTAGCTGCCCGGTACCAAAATGTCCTGGCCGATGAAGATTACATTCACGTTGTCAATCTCCGGGTTCAGTTCCAGCAGGCGTG
>JBCCQC010000675.1:0-3113 GCA_039024535.1 Chloroflexota bacterium | reverse complement strand
CTGGGCTGTTTCATACCCCAGCGTTTCTACGATGGTTGCAAGAATATCTCGGTTCGCTTCTTCATCGTCAACGACCAGAATTCGGGCACTTTGCACAGTCAACGATAACCTCCAGCAATTCCAACACCTGAACTACCGAAAAAGTGTAGCATTGGCCGGGTTTTGATGCAAAAAGTTACGCAGTGCATTTGCCACATTTTTATGAGTCGCTATACTGCCGGCTTCTCCTGCGGCAGTGATTCTACCAGCGGGAACACCACGCAGAAGTCTGCACCGCTGGTATAGTCCGTGTTGTAGTAGACGGTGCCGTGCTGGGCTTCCATCAGGCTTTTTACAATCCACAGGCCAAGGCCGGTGCTGCTTTCCCCGGCGGTGGGGCGGGTGCTCAGCTTACCAAACGGCTGGAACAGTTTGTCCACTTCATCCGGTGCAATACCCTTGCCGCTGTCGCGCACGTGTAGCTCGAACATGCCGCTGGCGGGCGCACCGCTGATGGTGACGGGGGTGTAGGGTGGGGTGTATTTAATGGCGTTGCTGACGAGGTTGTTCAGCACCTGGCGCAGGCGGGTTTCGTCGGCATATACCATTACATCGGGTACATCGTTGTGGATGGTGACGCCTTTTTCCTGCGCGGTGTGGTACAGGTTTGCCAGCACATCTCGCACAGCGGGCAGCACCGGCACCATATCGCAGTTCACCGTAAGCTCACCATCCTGTGCCAGTTCCATATCCAGGAAGTCCGTAATCATGTCTTCCATATTATTTGCCAGCCGCCTGGCCATCGCCAGCATTTCCATGCTTTCGTTGTCATCGGCCAGCGCATCGCGTAGCAGGTTCAAAATCAACCCGATGCTCTGCACGGGGCTGCGCAGGTCGTGGCTTGCCATGCGCATGAGGGTATTTTTAAAGTCGTTAGCTTCCTGCACGGTAGCCAGCATCGCGGCGCGTTCGTCGCTCATCTGCTTCAGGCTCAGTTGATTTTCCACACGGCGCTGGAAGACTTTTAAGTTAGCGGGTTTGGTCATGTAGTCGTTCGCGCCGAAAGAAAGGCCCTTCGCTACATCCTCGGGTGAGTCCAGCGCACTGAGCAAGATTACCGGCAGCGTTTGCATGTCCACACGTTCCCGCAGGATTTTTAGCATCTCAAGGCCGGTCATCCCCGGCATCATAATATCCAGCAGCACGAGGTCAAAGTCTTTCTTTTCCAGCAGTTCAAGCCCTGCCTCGCCATCTGCTGCCCCTGATGGTGTATGGCCCATTGCCGTGACCATATGGCAGTACATATCCCGGTTGACATGGTTATCTTCTACAATAAGAATCCGTGCCTTGCTCATACATCTCTCCACATAAATTTTTACACCACGACTGGCATCACAAATAGCAACCACCCTTTCCATCACAGTATATCGCGTGCTGGTGATTCCTGCAACAATGTTATATCAATTTTGCATAAATACTGTAATGCAGTTTACTGTATGGCTCTGTTTGCAATCGGTGTAGCATAGCGCCGTGCGGTGCCATTACCCGGAACAGGTGAAAACCATGAAATTATTGTTTGTCGTCTCCTCGCTGGATCTCACACAGCCGTTCAGTGCCACCCCCGCGTGGTGGCAGTTGATGAAGGGGCTGTACGAAATCGGCGCGGATGTCGTCGCCACACCGTACCAGGGGCCAGCGATAGAAACGCTGTGGTGGCGTGCAGAACGGAACCCCGCCCGTGCCTATGGTGATGCGTTCAAGGCAGTGCGCGACGCAACGCGGCGTGTGATGCCCGCCAGGGATGGCAGCGCCACACAGCCAGAAGAAACCCCGGACGAATCAATGGCCGATAAACTTGTTCGCCAGACTGCGCAAACCTTCATCGCGCCGCTGTGGTACCGGCATCTGGATCGCATTCTGACGGAGCAGCCGGATATTGACGCAGTGATCTTTCTCACGGTGCCGCTGAACCATCTTGTTGGCGTGGCCGGGGAGCTACAGAGCAAGCACAATACGCCCATCTTCTACTATGATGGCGATGTTCCCGCCAGCCTGCCGAATATGCGCGGCTTTGCCAGTGGCTTTCGCATTTATCAGGGTGCCGACGCCAGCGAATACACCGCGTTCATCAGCAACAGTGACGGAGGCCGTGAGCCGCTGCTGGAACTGGGGGCAAAAGCTGTTCACACCCTCTACTACGGCGCGGATCCGGACGTTTTCTCTCCGGTTACAGTGCCAGAACAGGATGTGGACGTGTTTTTCTATGGGCATGGCCGCGAATACCGCGAACAGTGGGTGGATGCTATGCTGGTGAACCCCTCGCGGACGATGACGGAGACCCGTTTTGCTGTGCGTGGCACCCGACTGGGCGACCTGGGTAACGTAGAGCTTTTGCCGTATCTCAGCTTCAGTAAACTGCGCGAGTACGCCAGCCGCAGCAAAATCAACCTGGTTATTACCCGTGGTGCCCACGCCGGGACGATGCGTTCGTCGTCGTCGCGGCCATTTGAACTGGCGAGCATGGGCGCGTGTATGGTTTGCAACCCCTACGCCGGAATTGAAGCATGGTTTCAGCCGGGGCGGGAGTTGTTCGTGGCGGATAGTGAAGAAGAAGCCGCCGACCGCTACGCATGGCTGCTGCAAAATGAGCATGAGCGCCTGCGCGTGGGCCTTGCCGCCCGTGATCGCGTTCTGAAAGAGCACACCTTCCGGCACCGCGCACAAACGCTGACGGACATTGTGCGGGAGTACATTTAGCCCGTTCAAATTTCGTGCGTACCGGGCAAAACCGTGTTATAGTGCTGCCATCAAACTATTTTATTGTTCAGGAGAAAATATTTATGAAACCAATGGCAGAACGTGTCGATCCTGAACTGGTCGCCGTAGCGGATGGCCTTGCAGAGATTGGCTTTAATATAGACTTAACGGATATTCCCGCCACCCGCGAAAGGCTGGCGACCCTGCTTGCTGCAATGGCAGAAGGGGCACCACCCATCGAAGGCGTTGAAATGACGCTCCACGAAGCGCCCCACGCAGATGGTTCTTTTAACGTGCCGCTGCGCGTGTTCCACCCGGAACAGCGTGAGGGCAAACTCCCCGTGATGTTGTGGATACATGGTGGTGGCTATGTGCTG
>JBCCQC010000674.1:0-3117 GCA_039024535.1 Chloroflexota bacterium | reverse complement strand
GATGTGATAGTGTACAACCACTTTTGGTACATCGTTCACAGTATTGCCTTTTCCAATCAGGTTACGCTTCATCGTATGGAAATTATAACAAAGACCAGCTTAATTTTGGATTATTGCCATGACAATTCTGGTCACATGCTGTAATCTAACAATACTCAAACAGTACAATGCATGGAGCAGCACGTATTTTGATCGACACGGCCATTATCATTGCTACCGGCAGCAGTGCGCACACCAGCCAGCTTACCTATAACCGTCCGCTCACCATGCTACCGGCACTGGGCAAGCCGCTGTGTGTGCGGGTGATGGATCGCCTGTATCGTACTGGCATCAAAAAGTATGTGGTTGTTCTGGGAGAGCAGGAAGGCGCGGTTGCTAATTACCTCAATACGCGCTGGATCCCCGGCACTGAGATTGAATACGTTTTGAAACCCGGTGCTATGGCGCTGGGCAAGGTGCTTTCCAGCATTGCGCTTAATCATAACCGTCCTATGATGTTTGCCAATTATAACAGCTTCACCCACGAGAAATTCCCGGCACGACTGCGGAAATATCATGAGTTTTCGCCAGATGACCTTATCCTGACGGGGGCTGCCAGCAGCCTGTCTACGTCCAGTACGCAAACTTTCGCCCAATTGAAATTGCCGGACAATGGCAACCTGACCCGCAAAACCAGTCCGCGTCAGGCTGCAAGGCGGATCACAGCCCTTGCAACCAGTGCATCGAATAGCCTGCAGAACTATGTGCTGGCCGATCTGATTGCCGGTGGTGCCAACTTCATTGACTTTTTGCAGAAACTAACACCCGAACAGGCCCGCTGTGATACCCTGCTGAGCCTGGTAAAGGCGCATGTAAACGCAGGGCACATGGCGAGGCTAGCGCGGGCTAGCTGGGTGTTGCAGGTGCAGGAGGACGCTGACCTGATTACCCTGAACCGTCACCTGCTGGATGAAAAACTGGATGCACACATCCTCAGCGAGGTACCCTACACTGTTAAAATTGTGGGGCCGGTTCGTATTGACCCCGGTGTGAGCGTGGGCCAGGGAGCGATCATCGGGCCACACGTCTACCTTGAATCTGGCAGTAGTGTGGGGCACCAGGCCAAGCTCAAAAATAGTATCGTTATGGGGCGGGCCAGCGTGAAAGGACACGAAACCGTACAGGACAGCATTGTTTCTACCCGTAGGCGTCTCCAACTCTGATAACCTTGACACGTTCCCCGCAACCGTAATAATGGTGGGCGCTGCAAACGGAAGGGGCAAAGATGCCCATGAGGAACCTATTTGGCTTCTGAGAAGACCTGCCGGGTATGCGGGACAAGCAACCCACCCCATGCTCGTTTCTGTAATAACTGTGGGGCGGCCATGGAAGGTAGCCCGACACAGAGCACTATCATGCCAGCACAGCGCACCCGGTTCGACCCGCGCTCTGGCGAGGCTGACCTGCTGGAAACCGAACTGGCATGGCGCAGTGGTGTGTACATCGTTGGTGGTATGGCGACGCTGGTGCTGGCGGTCGTTGCTGTGGGGGTGATGCTGCTGCTGAACCCTACGATGCTAACCGGCACGCTGGAAGAAATACCTATTGTGCAGTCATTGCCGGCGCAGGGTGCCCCGCTACAGGAGAACTTTGCGACCAATACGCCACGCCCCACGATGTTTGTATCTACGGTGACCAATGCACCCCCGACGATCACGCAGACTCCCACACCCGGCCCGTGCCAGATCGAAGTGCAGGCGGGTTCTACGTTGTATGGCATTCTGGCGTTGTGTGGGCACCGTGATTTTGACCTGCTGGACGAGGTGCTGGAACTGAACGATCTGCCGGACGCCGGGGCATTGCAACTGGGCCAGATTATTGAGGTGCCACGCCCTACAGCTACGCTTGACCCGAATATTCCAACGGTAGAAGGCGGCGACGCTGAGGGGGAAGCCAGCAGTGGGATTATCGCTGGTGTGCTATTCGCTGACGATATTGACAACCTGCCCACGCTCACGCCGCTGCCCACGGCTACACTCCCTGTCGGCATTCAGTGGTATACGGTGCAATCCGGCGAAAACATTCTGACGGTAGCGTCACAGTTTAATGCCGGTGTAGAGGTGCTGTCACAGTTGAACCCGGAAATTGAGTTCAACCAGTGTGACTTCGGTATCTTTGGCGGTGGCCCGGACTGCACTGTGTTTTTATCTGCCGGGCAGCGGGTGCGCGTGCCAGCACCCACCCCTACCCCGACGATTGAACCCACGCTTACCGGCAGCGAAACGGCCACGCCTACGGCAACTGCCACCTTTAACGCGCCGAATCTCGTCAGCCCCGGCGACCGCGCCCTGTTCCGGCGTAATGAACTGGTGACGCTGCGCTGGGCGGGGACGGGCACCCTTGATACGGATGAAGTGTATCGGTTGCGCATCCGGCATTTGAATACGGGTGTGGCGTACATTCAGGATACCCGCGAGTCGTTTTTTATCATCCCGACACAGTGGCAGCAGAGCGATGGCAAACGCCACGACTACGAGTGGCAGGTGAGTGTGATTGACCTGCGCACCCCGGAAGACCCGATTTTTGTGACTGACCAGCGTCTGTTTACATGGGAAGCCACGACAGAAAACGCCACACCGGAAAGTGAATAACATCATGACATACACTCATCGCAAACTGACGGCCCTGCTCTGCATGACGGGGCTGGCCGGGTTCGCTGCTGGATGCACGTTTTCACAGGTACCGGCCCCGGTTGCTACGCCGACAGTGGTTCCCGTAAGCGTAACGGCCACGCAGACTATTACACCCGTGCCCACAGTGACGCTTTCGCCCGTTCCGGTGACCGATACACCGGCAGCCGTGGTGGAGCCATCCGATACGCCGCTGCCGCCCACCAATACGCCGCTGCCCACGGCCACACCCGGCCCGTTCGAGCACGAAATTCAGGACGGGGAAACACTCGGTTTTATCGTGCAGCAGTACGGCCATCGCAGCTTTGATGTGATTTCCGAGGTGGTGCGCATTAACGAGAGCATCCCGAACGCGGACTTTTTGCCGGGGGCGGGTAACGTGATTCTGATTCCGCGCCCGACGGTAGCTACGGTGGTAGAAGCACCAGAGGATAATGGCGGTGGTGAT
>JBCCQC010000673.1:0-3117 GCA_039024535.1 Chloroflexota bacterium | reverse complement strand
CCTGATGGCGGCGCTGTTCTGGATTGTTTCTGCGTTACCAGCCGATATGGAAGTGGGCGCACAGACGGAGTTCGGGGCGGTACTGGCCCCGGTCTTCCGTATTGTGCTGGCGTCTATCACAGCAGAAATCATCGCGGAACTCATCGACACCGAAGTCTACCGTGCATGGGTCAACCGCATGGGGCAGCGGTACCAGTGGGGCCGCGTGCTGGTGAGCAATGCCGTCAGCGTGCCGATTGACTCCGCAATTTTTGTGGCGATTGCGTTCGTGGGCGTGGTTCCAGCGGGCGTGGCGTTCAGCATTTTTCTGGCGAACGTGCTGGTGAAGGGGCTGGTAACGGTACTGTCTATCCCCGGCATCTACCTGGTCAAAGAGCAGGAAGTTCCACTGGCAGACGCCTGATAAGCGGCAGGGGCGATCCGGGTGGATCGTCCCTTGCCACAACCACAAACCCGATTCCATCACACAGCACAGGCCCGATAGTAAGAAGCATGGTAGGATAACACGCAAGGTTAGCGAACGAACGGACATAGCCATGCCCACAAAAGACGAACAGCTCGAAAGTATCCGCAACAACGGCTTTGTGATGGAGCGCTTTCTGTATGACCACGGTGCCCCTACCGAGTATAACGTGCCGGCGCTGGCATGGACGGAAATGTACCTGCTGCGCGTGCGCGAACAGTTGCAGCCTGCCGATGTTGACCTGTTTGTAGCAATGGCCGGGGCGTTTCTGGGCCAGTGCATCTGCCTGAACTACGACGGCGTGTGGCTGAAGGCGGACGGTGCGTGGGGCGTGGCGATCAACATCAACGGGGAGATTTTGCTGGCGAACACGTTTGCGAAGGTGAGCCGCCTGATTGAATACGGGCAGGGTGAGTCGATGATTGCGTTTTACATGGAAATCGGTGTGATGCTGGACATGGCCTACGATCACTACACCAGCCCGGAAACGGAATAACCCCGCGCAGTGTGTTAAAATCTGCGAAAACCGCCGTAACCGAAAGTGACTCTCCATGACCGAACACGATGCCCTGCTCCAGTGGCGCGACGAATTCCCCATCCTTGAAACGTGCAACTATCAAATCAGCAACTCGCTGGGCGCGATGCCCCGCGCGGTGTACGACAACCTGAAGGACTACGCCGACACGTGGGCCACGCTGGGTGTGACGGCGTGGGGTAAAGTGTGGTGGGAACTGAACGGCAAGGTTGGCGATAAAATTGCCCCGCTGATGGGTGCCCCGGCAGGAACCGTGCTCGTTCACCAGAACGCGAGCATTGCCAACAGCATTCTGTTCTCTGCACTGGACTTTGGCGACGAGAAACGCAATAAAGTCGTCGTCACAGACATGGACTTCCCCTCAGATTACTATGTGCTGCAACAGTGGCTCCCCGCGCACATGCACGTTCACATGGTCAAATCCCCGGACGGCATCACGATTGACACGGACGAACTGTTAGACGCCATCGACGAAACAACCCGCCTCGTGAGCATCAGCCATGTGCTGTTCAAAAGCGCGTACATCATGCCCGCGAAGGAAATCGTTGCAAAGGCGCACAGCGTCGGCGCACAGGTCGTGCTCAATGGCTATCACAGCGTGGGTGTCATCCCCGTGGACGTGACTGCTATGAATGTGGACTTCTATATTGGTGGCGTGCTCAAGTGGATGTGCGGCGGCCCCGGCGGGGTGTTCATGTACGTGCGCCCGGATTTACTCCCATCGCTGGAGCCAAAAGTAACGGGGTGGTTCGCGCACGCACAGCCGTTCGCGTTTGACATGGACAATTTCACGCTGCGCGAGGACGCCTACCGCCTGATGAACGGCACCCCCGGCATTGCGTCACTGTATGCAATCCAACCGGGCGTAGATGTGCTGACGCAGGTGGGTGTGGACAATATCCGCGCGAAAAGTGTGCGGCAAACCTCGCTGCTGATTGAACTCGCGGACGAAGCCGGGTATGAGGTGGTCAGTCCGCGTGACACAGCACACCGCGCCGGTACCGTGACCGTGAATCCGCCGGAAGCGTATGCGGTTTCCCGTGAGTTGATTGCCCGCAACATCATCATTGACTATCGGCAGGGCGCGGGGATCCGCATTGCGCCGCACTTCTATAATACCGACGATGAAGTCCGCGCGACAATCAGCACCATTGCGGATATTCTGGACGACGGCAGCTACGAACAACACAAACAGTCCCGTGATTTTGTGACGTAGCTTCAAGTTCTCGGAATCAGGGGCATTGGTGCCCCATCATATACAAACTTAAATCTTCTTTGCGACGATGTACTGGAACTGATTTTGCTCAAATCGCACTTCTCCATCCTGATTGATGAAGGGTATTGCAGCTTTGTGTACCGCCTCTTTGATCTTATCTTTTCCCACCTGCCGCATCATATGGACAACGGGGCCGCTTGAGCACATCGCTAACCAGTATGTATCAAAATCGGGATACGCATACGGGCAATAAACGTGCTGAAGTGTTACGACTTCGAGTTGAGCAGATTCAAACAGGTCAGTGAGACGATTATTAATTGACAGCGCAAAGGGGCCATCACCCTGAGGTGGGTCAGGCAGTACACTGACGGCTGCTTTTAAACCGATTGCTATATCCACCCTGTCCGGTGAACCAAACAAACCTGTGACGATATAGCCTCGTTTACGGCAAACGCGCTTCATCTCAGCAAGGGCAGTGGTCACATCGGCAGCAAATTGAATCGAGTTAGCTGCGAAGACGACATCGAAAGACTCATCCTCAAATGGCAGATTTTCCATATCACCGACACGGAAATCACCCGACGGTAGTCGTCTGGCGGCTACCTCAATCATGGATGGTGCGGCATCAAGGCCCGTGACGATTGCGCCACGTCTGGCTGCGGCTGCCGATGAAGTTCCAGCACCACACCCCACATCGAGAAATTTTGTGCCACTGCGGACGATTGCTGCACCAAGCATGGCCTCAAACAAAGGGGTATTAAATACCTCCTGATAGTCTGACCAATCGGAGGCGTTCTCACTCCATAATTCACCCTGTACGCTTGCTGATCCCATTGGTGAGATTCTCCTGCTAAATTATCAATATCTAATAATCTAACGCATTTTGTGAATCTACGTCACCCT
>JBCCQC010000672.1:0-3125 GCA_039024535.1 Chloroflexota bacterium | reverse complement strand
GTGAGGTCTAACGTGCTGGACTACGAAGCAGGCCACATCCCCGGCGCAGTTTTCGCCAACATTCGCACGGAACTCGTCAACCCGGAGTCATCCGTGCAGGGTGTCATCCCCACACAACAGCAGCTTGAGGCCGTGCTGGGTAATCTGGGCATTGCGGCAGAAGACACCATCGTCCTCTATGACAGCCGCTCCAACCTCTATGCCGCCCGCGCATACTGGGTGTTGAAGTACTATCAGCACGAAGACGTGCGCATCTACAACGGCGGTACTATCAAGTGGAAAGCGGATGGCAACCGGCTGGTTCTGGGTAATGAAGCGGCTGAGCCGGTAGAGTATCTGGCCGCAGACCCCGACCCGGCAGTCTATGCAGATTACCAGCAGGTGCTGGATAGCCTGAACGACGAGAATGTCGTCACCTGCGACACACGCACGAACGGCGAATTTGCTGGCGAAGATGTCCACGCTGACCGTGGCGGCCACATCCCCGGCACCACACACCTTGAGTGGGTACACGCCGTCAACGAGGATGGCACGTTCAAAGCTGCACCAGAACTGGCCGCCCTGTTCTATGCCGAGGGCCTCACCCCGGATAAAGAAATCCTCACCTATTGCCAGACGGGTGTGCGCAGCGCCCACACATGGTTTGTGCTAACGGAACTGCTGGGCTACCCGAACGTGCGCAACTACGACGGTAGCTGGATTGAGTGGGCCAACAACGAAGACCTGCCCATCACCGAGTAATCACCACAAACAGCAGGGGCATGGCGTGCCATGCTCCTGAACTCCATTTGCGCTCCGTGAGTAATCCCCACCCGCAGACACAATCGCATTAATATACTCACACCTATGGTAAATAACTGTGAGATCTAACGCGAATGAATAAAACCCTCGATCACTTCCCCGCAGAGTATTTCAATAAACAGGATGGGAGTTCCGATACGCTCTTTTACCAGTTCCCGCGCATGGTCGCCCACATAGATAACAGCGCCATCGCCTACCTGCGCGACACGGTGTACACCGAACTGCTACCGGCAAACGGCACATACATGGACATGATGAGCAGCCGCTACTCGCACTATCCGGACGGCCTGAACCCGGAGCGCGTTTACGCCCACGGTATGAACGCCGCCGAGATGGAAGCGAACCCGCTGCTTGACGAGTATGTGGTGCAGAACCTGAACGAAAACCCATCGCTCCCGCACCCGGATAACAGCTTTGATGCAGTGACGAACTGTGTTTCGGTTCAGTATTTGCAGCAGCCAGTAGAAGTCTTTACGAGTGTGCTGCGCGTGCTCAAGCCAGATGCACTGTTTATCGTATCGTTCAGCAATCGCTGCTTCCCCACGAAAGCGATGCGCGTCTGGCTCAATTCATCGGACGATGACCACGTGCGGCTTGTAACGCGCTACATGGAACTGGCCGGATTTGTGAATATCGAAACGCGCATTAAACCCGGTAAACCGGGCTTTTTCGGTATGGGGGAAGACCCGCTCTATGCCGTCGTTGGCAGGAAACCGGCGGGCCTGTAATGCAGGGCGCTATGGCTGCTCGTCAATCACACGGTACAATGTGCGCGTCAGCAGGCCAATCCGCTCGAACAGCATCGGCAGGTGAATAATTTCGTCCTTCGTGTGCAGCCCCTGGCACGGTGCCCCCATCCCGCAGATAGCAGGGGTGCCGCTGCCGCTAACGTGGTTGGCGTCACTGCCGCCGCCGCGTGCGATTGGCACCACTGGCTGCCCCAGCAACTTTGCTTCCTCCAGCACAATATCCACCAGCTTCTGTGACTCGTCCGTGCGCTCCATTGGCGGGATGAACGTGGTAATTTCGTATTCGGAGCGATCCGAAATGCCCAGCCCCTCATTATGCACGCACGGCGTTTCAATGATGTCAATCACAGCGGCTTTTGTGGCGTCGCCGTCGGTCTGTGTCTCATAGCGGAAGCTCACCATACACTCGACCTGCCCGGCAACGGTGTTATGCGCCGTGCCGCCCTTGATGGTGCCTACATTGACGGAAATGCCCTTCTCTGCGTCGTTGAGTGCCTGCAACTTCACGATTTTGTGGGCGACTGCCTCTATCGCGCTCAATCCCAGATGCGACACGCCGCTGTGTGCGGTCTTGCCGAACACCTTGAACTTCACTGCTGCAAACCCGCGGCGCTGGTACACTACACCGAGGTCAACATCTGCGGTTAGCTCACCCTGCGGGAAACCCGGCTCCAGTCCAATTGCGTAGTCGGCTTTGTGGGCGTTACGGTTCCAGTACCACTCCCGTATTGTAGGCGAGCCAATTTCTTCGTCGGCAGAGACAATCATGCGCAGGTCGAAGTCCTCGCACAGTTCACTGATGGCTTTCATCGCCCACAGGCCGATTACCGTCCCACCTTTGATGTCGCCAATGCCGGGGCCGCGCACAATGCCATCTTCCAGCGGTTCATAGTCCACAAAGCCCTCATCCATCGGGTGAACTGTGTCCATGTGTGTGATGAGCATCACCCGCTTGCCGGTGCCATTCCCGGCTTTAATGAGCCGGTGCCGTGCATGAATGGTTTCTACGGTAAAGCCCATGTCCTCTGCAAGGCTGGATAGCATATCCATGCCGTCGTCCACGCCGTCGTGATTGGTGGTGTAAGTATTAATTTCTACGAGGGTTTTCAAGGCGTCCTCGGCCATTGGCTTCTGCGCGGCAATCCACTGCGAAAGTTCTGATAACTGCATATTCTTCCCGATCCTTGTAGAGCGCATGGTCGCGCCCGATTCTACGAACAAAACACGATGTTAAATAAAGGTTATGAGTATAACGCCGCCTCCAGAAACCACAATAGCAGGCCCTTACACCAATGCTAAACCGCTACCATTACAGAGGATTCAACGCGTTATCGTTGTAACATTTTGCTAATCGGGGCATAATGGGGACAGTGGCCTATATTCGACACACTTTCAACGCAATGGTAATGAACGGCACTCACAAAACAATCGACAGTCGCTATCGGCTCATGACGCGCATTGGCGCTGGCGGCATGGGGGAAATCTACCGCGTCCGCGATTTGATGAACGGACAGGATGTTGCGCTTAAACGTGTGACGCTTTCCGGCGAACAACTGATGTTCGCCAGCCGTTCAG
>JBCCQC010000671.1:0-3127 GCA_039024535.1 Chloroflexota bacterium | reverse complement strand
GGGCGCAACCAGCTTATTGCCGCTACGAGCCAGATCAGCCTGTGGGCGCTTACGTCCAGTGAACTGCAAATTCACGTCAACACCCGGCCAGAACGCACCAAACTTGTGCTGCCGGATGACATCTGCGGCATCCCCGCGTATGAGCCGCAACCCCGGCAGAATAGCGGCAGCCGGGCTATCGCCCATGCCAGTTCGAGTAATGGTGGCAGTGCGGTGGCCTATGTAGAGATCAACCCGTCCGGGCAGGTACGGGTTTATGCCAGCAGCAGCGGCGACGGTGTTGCTATTGCTTCCGTCCGAACAGACGGCAGCAGCGCAGGCTATGTGTATGTGGTGCAAACGGGCGATAACCTGTTCAGGATTGCACTCGAAAACGACACCACCGTCGATGCCCTGGCCAGCCTGAACGACATCGAAGACCCGGATACGATTCGAATCGGGCAGCGGCTGGTGATCCCGTAGCAGCTATTCAGAGTCCAGCAGCACGCCCACCGTTACCGCATCCAACTGTGTGAAAAAGTCCAGGCTGTCGTACACCTCGCGGATTTCGGTAATCGTCCCCTGCGGCGATACTTCTACAAAGTCAATGCGGATAATATCCAGCGGGCCGCCGGTTGCGGGGATAATCCCGGAGCCGGTGTTAAGGTCGGCGGCGAAGGTACCGTTCATGTTGTACAGAATGGCGGCGTACTGGCCTTCGGTGATGATCTGTGTTACGTCAAGCTGAAGATCGGGGAAAGACCCCAGCAGCACGCTCAGTTCGTTTACCTGGCCGGGGCGGTCGAACTCACCAAATGGGTTGTAGCCCACATAGGTGCCGTCCAGTGTAGTCTGAAGGGCCTGTGTATCCTGTGCCCGGAATGCATTGTAGTAGGCGTTGACGACCGGTTCAACTGCTACCGGCACATCGGCCAGCGTGACTGGCTCCAGCGGGCCTACCCATGAACTGGGCAGTGCGGTATTAATCTGCAACTGGCTGAGGTAGCTGAGGTTATCGAACAGAATCCACTGCTGGCTGATCTGCCCTGCCGGGTTGAACTGGAAGACTACATTGGTCACGATTTCGAGGCGGCCCCCGGTAGCTGTGACCTGGCTGTCCGGCAGAATCAGGTCACTCATAAAGCGGCCACTCACATGCAGGTGCGCGGCTACCCACCCGCCCTCGCTGACGGTGATGATGGGTGTGGTGCGCAGGTCTGGCATGGCGGCCCGCAGGCTGAATACGCTGTCCAGCAGGGCGTCTTTGCCGCCGCCGCCGGGGTGATATAGAAAATCGTCGGCAAAAATCGTATCCAGAATGGTCATGTCGCCCTGAAAGTTGTACGCGGCCTGGATCATCGCAATGGCCTGTGCTTTGTTGGCGTCGTCGGTGTCCTGTGCGTGGACGGAAACCACCGGCAGCAGGCTGATGATAGTAGCAATCAGTATCCAGCGTGAAAGGGTCATCTCAATCTCTCTTTCTCAAAATAGCACTCTGCCACAAAATTTTTATTACGGTCATCTACGGGTGGGCATGGTGTGGTGCGGGCTAACGGCACTGTGCATTGAACAGCGCGATAACCTCTGGTGGGTACCCGGCCTGTGGAGCCAGCGCGAAAAACGACGAACAGAAGTCCTGAGCGTCTGGTGTGGGGGGTGGCTCTGCTACCTGTGCTGTGCCCGATGGCGCGGTTTGTGGTGCGGTGGTGCCCGTGTTGCATGGGATGCTGAGCGAGTTGCCGGCGTGGATGGTGGTGGGGTCGGCAAGGCCGTTGGCGGCGCTGATGGCTTCTACGGTGGTGCCATAGCCCAGCGCAATCAGGTAGACGGTTTCATTCGGGGAGACCACATGCACTGTTGATGGGCCACAGGTGCCACGGGGGGCGGCCTGTGCGGGGGGTTCATCTGCAATGGCCTGTGGGGGCGGTGATGTGGGGGCGGTTGCCACGGTGGTGGTATTGCCGCAGGGGATGGTAAGCTGCTGGCCTACGTCAATCAGGTTCGGGTCGGCGATGTTGTTGGCCTCTACAATGCGATCCTGCGCGACATCATAGAGCAGCGCGAGATACCCGAGGCTTTCCCCCACGGCAACGGTGTGCAGTACGGCATCCGGACAGCCATCTGTTGACCTGACCGGCGGCGGGCTGTTGAACGCAATGCCCATCCATGCCTCAAAAACGACCCCGGCCACCTGCGTTTGTGCCAGTTCGGTGGCGTCGATGGGGCGCGGGGTTCCCCATCGACGAATGCTGCCCCGGTTATTGGTTACAGTCTCTATGGCTTCGCCAGATGTGACCACCGTGCCGTTGTCAATTTCCAGTGTGCCGTCGGGGACGGCAAACGTCAGTTTGTTGGCGTTGACCTGCCGGACGAACACTGTGCCGCTGACGCGGATTGTAGCATCGTTCAGCGTGAGGGCGTGGGGTTCGCCCTCGGAGACGTAAAACACCAGCAGCGACCGCACGGTTTCACAGTTGGCAAAGGCGCCGGGGCTGCTTAAAAATAGGGACTGGAAGGGCACTTCTGGCCCGGTGGCGCGGTCTTCTACTGTGAGGCTGCCGGTTGCCAGCAGGTATACCATCTGGTCTGGTGGGCTGCCTGCACGGAAGAACACTGAGCCGTCTCCCTCCCCGGCGGCACTGCCAACCGTTACGCGCTGTACGCTGTCGGTTTCAATTACATCACCCCCGGATGAAAAGCCGTCAACGTCCGGTTCCACATCAACGCTGCCGTTGCGATAGCAAATCTGGTTCTGTACCAGTTCCCGGCAGGAGCTACTTACTGTGCCCACCAGCCGGTCAACATCGACCTCACAGAATGCCGCTGTGTCCTGGGCCAGCACCGCAGATTGCACACCGATGACCATCAGCACCAGCGCGAGTGCCACTTTTACCTGATAAAACATAAAACCATCCCGGTTTCTATTGTTTGCCAGTCACTTTCTCTCCCCGGTTGTGCCGGTACCTGTACCCTGAACAGGATAGCGGCAACCCTCTGGCCGGATTCATCGAACGGACTGACGGCATGACCTGCTATAAGCATACTGCCAGTTGCGCCATCCACAAATCAACGAAAGTTGTAGATGGGTGCCATGCAGACCGACCTGACCCCCAATTTATTCTACTCTTGATTATAGTATGGTATCTTT
>JBCCQC010000670.1:0-3141 GCA_039024535.1 Chloroflexota bacterium | reverse complement strand
GGATTTGCAGCGCGGCGGCATCTACCTCCAGCGCCATCTGTGGGACGTATTTGTAGCTGTAAACAGGCTTTGTACCGGTGCTCCCCAGCGAGGACAGCAACCCGGATTGTGCGCCAGCGATGGTGTTGCGCTGGTTTTGCTGCCCCTGTGCAGAAAGTGAACTATCTGCCTTGAACTGCCCCGACAGGGTGACAATCACCTGCACGGTACCCTGCTGCTGCGCCTGGCTCATCAAATTCTGTGCCTGCGCTGCCGATGTCGACTGGCCGTTATTGCTCCCAGAGGCCTGCTGCGTAACAGTGCTGCCCGTAACTGGCTTATCTGCGTTGTTACCGGCACCCAGCCCCGTGATCGGCTCCGATGTCTGGGCCTCGCCAACCGGCACGAAGCCGATCGACAGAATCAGAACGAAAAGTGTTACCCATATTGCCCGATGATACATCGATGCCCCCTGCGTGTAATAGTTTGAAATGATACTATATCCTTACATTTTACATTCTACACCGTATTTGCGTCCGGGGGAAAACAAATCGCCAGAATCAAACCCGGAGCCAGACCTGCATTTGCCCCCTCGTACAGCCCGCTTACCCTTATTTTCAACGTTCTCGGCCATCAGCAGCATCACCAGCACCCTGTGCATTTGTAAACGGATTCGAACACAATCGTCAGTTGCGGCAGCGTGCATTGTCCGTCAGACTACATTGTGTAACCATGAAGACACGGAAGGAACCCGAATGCGGCAGTTATTCACATCCCTGAGTGCAGTGTCCCTTGCGTTGGTGCTGGTGGCGTGTGGTGGCGGCGGCCAGAGCCTGCCCCCTACTGCAACGTCACAGATTGACCCTGGCTTGCTGACGATTGAACCGGGCGAGTTCGACCCCGACCCATTTTCTACGCCCATCCCGGAGGATGCCGACTTCGACAGTGAGGCGGCTAACCCCGGCCTTGATGCCACGCTGGTGGCACTGGGTGCCCCGCCCCGTGACGGCCCGGTGGAAGGCCAGCCCACGCTTGCCCCGTTCGGTGGTATTTCGCTTGAAGGGGTATCTATCCCCGCGCCGGGGGTTATAGAGCGTGTGGAACCAGAAGCCGCCCCACCCGACCCGGAAGCCCTGCCAACACCATCCGTTTTTGACTATGTGGAGGTGTTCCGGGGTGGAGGCCTGACGAACGATAATCTGCGTATTCGCTTCCTCAATGACGGCAATGTGCTCATCAACGGGGAACCCGCGCGTAACATCGGGCCACAGGGCGTGAACCTGATTAACCAGCGGCTGAGCGATATAGACTTTTATACGATCAGTGGATTTTTTGCCGCCAGCATCCCGAACAGCGACGATTATCAGTACGTCATCACGGCACAGCGTGGCGCAGAGAGTGTTTCTATCCGTGCTGATGACACCCTCATACCGCCAGAACTGGCACGGCTGACCGCTGAACTGCTAGCACTGGGGCAGGGTGCCCCCCCGCCGCCATCGGCACCACAGCCACCAACAGACTGACCCGCGCTAGGGTAGCCCCTGCACGTTGAGGATGTAACGGTCAGGGGTGCCGCCGATTTCCGGGATGAGCATTTCAAACGGCACGGCTTCGCCCGGTTCGATCTCGGTTTCGTCTATGTCATGGAACCCGGCGGCGATAATCCGCTGCTGGTCGTCAAACACGGTCACAGACGCACGCGGCGAGTAGACATAAGTGCTGCCGCTGGTATTGGTCAGTTCCCCGCTGATGACCAGTAACCCGTCTTCGGTGAATTCTGCGTCATCCGTCCAGCTTAATACGTCATCGCTAAAAAGCTGTGTGCCGGGTTCTGGTTGCCAGTCCGCCGCGCCAAACGTCAGATCGTAGCGCATGGTAAGGGGAGGCTGGCCGTCGCCAAAGCGCAAACTGAACGGCGCAAAGCCCCCCGGCGCAATGCCGTGCCCCATCACAGTATCCACCGCCTCGGTAATCGCGCGGCCATCCACGGTATATAGCACCACCTGCACCGGAATATCTACGAGCGTCTGGCCGGTGTAGTTGGCAACTTCCCCGGTGATGTAAAACGCGCCGTTGGGAGCCTCCCAGCTATGGACGTTGAGCGCCTCCAGCGTGCCGCTGCTGGCAAAGGCCAGCGTATTGAGTTGCGCAGATTCCAGCCGGTTTTCGTCCGTGAACTGCACAGTGTTGATAATGCGCTGGAGCGCGTCATTGAGTGCGGCATCATCGGTGAGCACGATTTCGATCACGCCAACAGTGGCTTCGTTAAACTGCATGAACGTGTTCACCTGCTGCACGGTGCTGCCTGCCTGCTGCCGCAACCCCGTCATGCGCCAGCTACCGTCGCCCATTGCTTCGCGGCTCTGTTCGCTGTAGCGGCCCACATCGGTACGCACGCGCTGTTGATAGTCGTTCATGATGGCAGTGATTGCAGTACCGTCAGCGGGGGCTTCTGGCAGCTTGACGGCGGCCATACGCAGCGGGGGCAGGTCTGCGCCGGGTGGCGAGAATGATGCTGCTGCCAGTGTGACGGCGTTACGCTCAAAAAGTGCCCATGCGCGGGGGAGTTCCACAGAAAATGCGCCGGAGGGATGTTCATAGCGCAGTGGCGAACTATCCGGTGGGATGGGCGTGGGTGCAAAGCGCACGGCCCCGCTGCTGCTGCACGCCGCCAGCAGGCACACCAGCACCCCGGCTACCATATTACGAAAATAAAACGCACGCATCGCCAGCCCTCACCGCTTTTGCAAGTTTTTACGACAGGAAACCAGTCTATAACAGAACAGATGACCGGACTTATGTTACACTTAGATTTAGATCGTGACAGAAAATGTCACAAACTTTTCAGTGTTCATTCATTCAGGATTATTGGCGTGTATACCAGCAACGATATTTTCTTCCCCCATGAACTCATTTCGTCCCTCAAGCACCTGCGCGGCCCGAAGTGGCATGACCTGGTGTGCGAGGTTTCTGCCTGTGCCGAGTGTGATACACGTACCCTCGCCTTTATGTTGATGATGGCCCGCCTGAACGGGTGTGTGCCGTGCGAGACGGACAGCTACCGTGCCATGCGTGGGTGCGGCCTGTGTGCGCAGCAGACGCTGCGCCGCTACAAGGGCACCGACGATGACCTGATTGACCTCTACAAAGACGCGCTCGATG
>JBCCQC010000669.1:0-3146 GCA_039024535.1 Chloroflexota bacterium | reverse complement strand
TAGTGATACTGGCACTGGCAATCGTTCTGCCGCCGCTAACGGTCGGGGTTGCGCGTGAGGCCGGGGTGCGCGTGCTGGTCTATTTACAGCAGCGCCGGGCACGCCACACCTGATGCGCCACCTTACGCACACCTTCCGGCTATGGAGCCTGCTCACACGCCCACTCACGGGCAATCCACTGTATGAACGCACACTGATTACCGACCACAACGAGTTTAACCCGTTCAAAGCATCCAACCTGCGCCTGTCTATCAGAGGCGTGTGGATATTGATTTTTCTTGTATTCGTACCGGGTGTGGTGATGTATTTTGTTCCGGCAAGTTACCTGAACGCAGTAGCTATCTTGCAGGTAGTGGCCGTCGGATTTGTGGCGTTGCTGGCATTGTTCATGTTCACCGGCACCGGTTCCGGGACGCTGTGGGCCGTGGGTATCAGCACTGCGTTGCACCGCGCCACGCGTACCGGCCTCACGGATTTGCTCACTATGTCCCCACTGGAAAGCCCACGCTGGATTATCGCTGTGGGCATATTGCATCGCAGCCCCATCTTCCGCACCATGTTCGACCCGACGCAGACCATTACGCTGAATAGCATTAAACCGCGCTTTTTGATCGTGAGCGGGGTTCTGGTTGTACTGGCGCTGCTCAGTGAAGCCAGCCGTGGCGTTGTGGGCAACGGGTTAATTATTTTTTCCGCGCTGCTGGCCCTCTATATCGACCATGTGCAGTCCTGCATCGTGGCGGTACTGGTCAGCCTGTGGATTACGGCACGGGTTAACAACGAAAACGACATACGAACCTTTGCACTGTTCGGGTTCCTCACCGTACAATTGGGCGCATATTTCACAACGGCATTAATCGTATTATGGTTATTTCCACAGTCTGGACTGAGCAGCGGGTGGGGCTACGGCATCCCGCAGATTGCAGCGTTGTACCTCTCCCGCGAGTGGGTGATTGCCCTGTTGTGGCGTGCGATACCGGCCTATCACCCGCCAGAGGTACCCACTGATGATCGTGACGCCGCGCCTGTGGCACGCCCTGGTGAACCCGAATGACTACGCGCCGCTGTACTTCCAGCTACGGGCCACGTACCGGCGCCCCATGCGCCGCTGGGCAACGTATGACCTGTCGCTGAAAAATATTCTGCTGGGGACTTTTAATATTTTTCTGGCACCGTTTTACAGTCTGGTGCCGCCTATTGCCATATTTTTCCTCGGCACGTACTGGGCAGGGTTCGTCGCAGGGCAGATCCAGCGTGAGCACAGCCATAACCGCTTTGAACTGCTGGCGCTGCTGCCCGGTGGCCCCGGCGATGTCTACTGGACGCTGGCCGTGCTGTACATGCGCGAGAGTATGATTTACCAGTATGTGGTGGATGGCCTGCGGATTACGGCGCTGGTGGGCGGGATGGTGGTGTTTGTGCTGGGCAGCGGGTTATCTATCGGGTTGTTCCAGCCAACCTCAGCGGCAACGAGATGATGGAACTCATCAACGCTACGCTGACCATTGCTATGATTTTCGGGTTTCTGTATCTCCAGCAGATGCAGGCTGCTGTCCTCAGCCAGACGGTGGGCATGGCCCTGACCACATTCACCGAACAGGCAGCAGAGGCGCGGGTGGGCGCGTCGCTGGCATTTTTTTCGGTGCAACTGGTCACATATGCGCTGTTCACATATATCGTATTCGGCGTCATCCCGGATGTTATCGGCAGCGGTGTACCATTCACCAGTTCGCTGGGTTTGCTGGCCGGGGGTAGCGTGGTTGTTACCATTCAGGAAGTGTGTATTGCGCTGCTGTGGCGGCGGTTGCAAACTGTATATGGCAATGTTCACCTTGAGCGACTGACTGCCTCATGACCACACTCCAGCTATGGCACGCACTGCGCAACCCGCGCAATGTACAGCACCCCCTGTTCAAACGCATCCACGATATGCCACGCCGTCAGGTTCGGCTGAATTTGCGCGTGCTCATTGGTGGCTCGATTATCGCCGGGATGCTGCTGGTGTGTGGCCTGACGTATGTCGTGCCGCCACAGTTAATCCGGTTCTACGCCGCGCTGCCGATTGCCCTGCCGCTGCTGTATATCGCGGTGGTGTTTGGCGGAACCGGGCGCGGCGTGACACTGGCGGGGCGCATCAGCCCGGTGATTGCCGCCGAGCATAAAAACGGCACGTTCGAGACTATCGCCGCCACCCGCGAGGGCAAAATCGGCGTCTACTGGACAATCATTAATGCGTGCGTTCACCGTGACGCCAACCTTGAGGACACGAATCTGCTGCAAATCCGTGTGACAGGGGTGATGGCAGCACTCGTGACATTTTTCCTGCTCATCTTCTACCTCAATGCGTGGTCGCGCATGGCACAGGACGTATTCTGGATGCTGCCGTTTGTGCTGTATCCACTGGTGGCGATTTACTACATCGACTACATCACGTCTATTGTAACGGGCGTGCTGGTGGCAGCGGTGGCTGCCGCACAGTTGCAGCGTCCGTTGCAGGCGCAAATTACCGCGATCATCGTGTTTTTGCTGGTGCAGGCCATCACCTATCTGCTCACGTATGTGCTGGCCGTGGGTGCGGTTCCGGCACTGTTTGCGCAGATTGAATTTACCGGCATGGTGACGCGGTTGAGCATGGCCGGGATTGCGGTGGTGCTGTACTTCGGGCTGCGCGAGGGTATCAACTGGCTGTTGTGGCGCGTGCTGGCGTGGCGGTTGCAGGCCGCACCCGCCGAACTGGACAGCATCACGCAGCACCCGGCATGAACTCATTCAGGCTGTGGCATATTCTGCTGTTCAAGCAGACGACACACCCGCTGCTCATGCGCAGCGACCCGCACTTCCCGGAGCCGATCTACGCGGTGTGGAACGGCTGGTCTGTATATGTGTTCGCTACCACCGTACTGCTGATGGGTTCCACGCCGTTCCTTACGCTGACGGGTTCCGCTGTTATGCGTGTGGCGACCATTGCGATGATCGCCGCGTTTATCCCTGTGGCTGTGTTTTACTTTGTAGGGATCATCGTTTCACCGTACACGCTGTTTATCGGCGTGATCCAGGGGTTTAATACCTGCATTGGCGTGGGGGCAAGGCTCGGCAGGCTGCACAACGCCGATCAAATCGACATGATGAGCGTGACACCACATGGC
>JBCCQC010000668.1:0-3147 GCA_039024535.1 Chloroflexota bacterium | reverse complement strand
GTTTATATTGGCAATATACATCTGGTATGACCAGTAAAGTGACATGGCAAACGAAGACAGACAGGAAACCGCAGTGGATCGGGCACATCGCCTGCTGATCGAACGCATCGTAACCGGCACCTACCCCATCGGCACAGACCTACCCGGCGAACGCACCCTCAGCAAAGACCTCGGCGTAGCACGCAACGCGCTGCGCGAAGCACTGCAACGGCTGGGGCACAACGGCTGGCTGGAAATCAGCCAGGGGCGGGCCACCCGCGTGCGCGACTACCTGCGCGAGGGCAACCTGAAAATTCTGGTAGACCTGCTGCACATCGACCATACGCAAACCCGCTCTTTCGTGCCGCATCTGCTGCACATGTGGAGCCTGCTGGCGCATGATTACACCGCGCAGGCCGTCCGCAACGAGCCAGAGCGCCTTGCCGAGCGACTGGAACTGTATGCCTCCCTGACTGATAACGCCGAAGCCGCCACCCGCGCCATGTGGCAGCTACACCGTACCCTGATCGACTACTGTGGCAATGTCGCCTACGGGCTGATCTTCAACAGCTTTGCCGATTTTTACATGCGGCTGGCACAGCAATACTATCAACTCCCGGAAAATCGGGAGCGGGCACGGGCCATGTGGGGTGCGCTGTATAACGCCGCCACAGAAAAAGACACCGACCGCGCCGCAGAACTGGTTCACGCCTACATCCGCAGCAGCATGAACTACTGGATAAACCTGCCAGATACCACTGTAAATACAGAACCTCAACTACCCGATAGCACGACAGACGAGGAAGACCCGGAATGACAGAAACACATCGCAAAAACTGGCTGGATCAATTTGGCATGTTCGTCCGCGAACCTGTTAACGGCCTCACCCACGGCATCGCCGCCCTGCTCGCCCTCATCGGTATGATCTGGCTGATCTGGATGGCCCGCGACATGCCCGGACGTGTCGCAGCACTCGCCGTTTTCGGGACGAGCATGGTGCTACTGTACACCGCCAGCAGTGTCATGCACTTCTGGAACGGCTCAGTAACGGTTCAGTACCGGCTTAACCAGCTAGACCACGCCGCCATTTACCTGCTCATTGCCGGGTCGTACACGCCATTCACCTACACCTTCCTCGAAGGCTGGTGGACGTGGGGGATGCTATCTTCCGTCTGGGTGATTGCCGCCATCGGCGTGACACTGAAACTGGGCTTCAACATGTACGGACACATTTCCACGCTGTTTTACGTGCTCATGGGCTGGATTGCAATCATCGGCGCACCGGCATTTTTTCAGTCAGATTACGCCAATGCCATGTGGTGGATCATCGCCGGGGGCGTGACGTACACCGTAGGCGCGGTCATTTTCGCTATGCGCCGCCCTAACTTTCACCGGCACTTCGGCCATCATGAACTCTGGCACCTGTTCGTGATCGGCGGCAGTGCGTGCCATTTTGTAGCGGCAGCAGTGTGGGTCGCATCCGGCGCGTAGAATATTTCGATCACGACATTGAGGCAGAAATTAATCTGCCTTATTTTAATCTTTCACTAATCAACTTAACCTCAACTTAATTTTCATAAAGAAGTCTTCCTTTCTTTACCAATTTCATTCATTTTTTTCTCTTTTTCTGTTAACATAATCAAGAGAACGTTTACATGATCTTAACAGGAGAAGGAGTAACTGTGTGAAATCCCTGAACTATACACGACATGCCTGTTCACGCATGTCACAACGGAACCTCAAAACGGATGATATTGAGTTCATCATCAAACACGCCAGCGCCAGCTATCGTACCGGCGTGCGCTTTTACCGCCTGCGCGACAAAGACCTGCCAGACGACCTCCCCGGCAGTTCACCGTATCGGCGGCTGGTCGGGACGACCGTCCTTGTCTGCCACTGCGAGTGCGTGATTACCGCCTACCGCAACGAACGAGCGCACAAAAAAGACCGTCGCAAGCCCAACTACGACCTGCGAGGCTGCACCAATTGCCGCCGATGCTCCCACGACGCCGCGTAATACAATCACAGAGGAAATACGAACTTGAGTTACAGCTTGACCCACGCACGACTGTAGGGACACACACAAATGTGTCCCTTTTTTATTGGCATGGCCTACGCCTGCACCCGCCGCCGCTCCACATAATCCGTATACCCCCCGGCATACTCGGTTAACTGCCCATCGCGCAGTTCCACTACCCGGTCTACCACCCGATCCAGAAAATAACGATCATGCGAGATGGTCAGCACCGCACCCTCAAAATCTTCCAGCGCCGTTTCTAGCACTTCTACCGATGCAATATCAAGGTTATTGGTTGGCTCGTCCAGCAGCAGCAGGTTCGGCTGTTGCAACATCAGGCGCATCAGTTGCAGGCGGCTGCGCTCACCGCCGCTCATGGTGCCGATAGGCTGTCGTGTCTGCTCGTACTTGAACGCGAATGCCAGCAAACGCGCTACCGCTGTGCCTTCACTCATGGGAGCCAGTTCCTGCACCAGTTCAATCGGCGTGCGCTGCAAAAATGCATCCAGCGTCTGATGTTCCTGCGCGTAGTACCCCACAGACGTGCTATTGCCGATAGTCACTTCACCGTCCAGCGGGGTAATTTCGCCCAGAACCGTTTTAAACAGTACAGACTTACCCGCCCCGTTCGCACCAATCAGGCCCACGCGCTCCCCATGCCGGATGAGCATATCCACATCCAGCAGCACAAAATCATCATCAAACGCAACAGACACGCCTTTCACTTCCAGCGCCTTTTTGCTGCCACGCTTACCGGCCATTTGCAGGTTCATCAGTTTGCGTTCCTGCACCTTCTCAATGATTTCGCCGTTAGCTTCCATGCGATCCAGCATTTTACGGCGGCTGCGGGCCTGCTTGATGTGCCGTTCATCAACCACCATGCTGGCCCACAGTTCGAACCGGGCGATAGCGGCCTCTATTTTTGCGATCTGCTTCTGCTGCGTGACGTAAGCCTGTTCCTGTCGCAGCCGTGCCAGTTCGCGCTCTGTGGTGTATTTGCTGTAGTTGCCCACATACAGCGTCAGTTTGCCGGTTTCCAGTTCCGCAATGTGCGTCACCACATCATCCAGCAGGTAGCGGTCGTGGCTGACGATGACCACCGCGCCGTTATACCCGTGGATGAACGCTTCAAGGTGGTGTTTTGCGGTAAT
>JBCCQC010000667.1:0-3156 GCA_039024535.1 Chloroflexota bacterium | reverse complement strand
AGAGCAGATTGAGGATGACGAGGAAGTGCGTCGCCTGTATTGCAACGAGTGGCTTGGCAACAACGACGTGTACGATACCGATATGCTGATGCACAACTACACCTACCTGCGCCGTGCCGTGTGCAACCAGTGGCTCATCGAAGAAGGCTACAACCCGGATGACATCATGATGTACGAGGCACAGGGCCTGTCTGTAGAGGAGCGCCGCTTCCGTGATGACAACGCCTACTTTGTGTCCCTGCGTGAGTGGGCACGGTCGGTTGCACCGGATTATGACATCCCGGTAGACATTGACCGCCGCGAGATGGAGCGCCATGTGCGCCGTGTGATGTTCCTGACAGACGAACCGGCCCCGGTATACGGCAAGATGAAGCTGTTTGATGGTAAGACTGGCGAGAAGTATGACCGCCCCGTTACCGTCGGGCAGATGCACATCCTCAAGCTGGCGCACCTTGTTGAGGATAAGGTACACGCCCGCTCTACCGGCCCGTATAGCCTCGTTACACAGCAGCCGCTGGGTGGTAAGGCACAGTTCGGTGGACAGCGCTTTGGTGAGATGGAGGTGTGGGCACTGGAAGCCTACGGTGCGGCACACATCCTGCAGGAAATGCTTACTGTCAAGTCTGACGATGTGCAGGGCCGTGTGAAGACCTACGAAGCGATTGTAAAGGGAGAGCCGATTGAAGACCCCGGCATCCCGACGAGCTTCCGCGTGCTGGTGAAAGAACTTCAGTCTCTGGGCCTGGCAGTAGAAGCCCTGACGGGTGATGGCAACATCATTCGCTTTGGCAAGGACGAAGAAGAAACTACCAAACAGCACTCGCCGCGCAACGATGGCCTGCTGAGCCTGAGCGGGTCACAAACCCGGCAGGAACCGGTCGGGGATTAACCGAACCCGGACGAAACTGTAATGCGAAAGCCCTGGAAATAGTCCGGGGCTTTTTTGTATTAAAACTTGCCGTGTTGTAAACTTCTGACGTTGCAAGATGTATTGGAAACGGAAATAATAGAACAAAAGCTGAGCAGGGAGCACAAACAGCCGTGGGACGAATCGTTATCGTAAAATGTGGAAGCACAATGCCCGAACTGGCGGCGCGTGTTGGGGACTTTGAAGACTGGATTGTAGCTGCAATGGGGCACCGCGCCGATGATACGGCAGTGTGGGATGCTCGCTCTGATGACCCACCCCCGACGGCAGAGGGTTACATCATCACTGGCTCTCATGAGTCTTTGATGGACGACGCACCCTGGATGCTGAACGCGCTGAACTGGCTGGGTGATGTGATTGATCGTGGGGTACCCATACTGGGTATTTGCTTCGGCCATCAGATGATTGCCCGTGTGCTGGGCGGCACCATTGGCGAGAACCCGCGCGGGGCAGAGGTGGGGACGACTACCATCCGCCTGACGGAGCAGGCCCGGCGTGATGCGTTGTTTTCTGGCCTGACGGAAGACCTGCGCGTACACACCGCCCACTACCAGACTATTTTGCAACTGCCGCCCAATGTCACCATTCTGGCAACCAACGCAATGGATCCCTACCATGCCGTGCGCTACCGTGACCAGGTATGGGGCCTGCAATTTCACCCGGAAATGCGCCCGGAGATTGTGAAGGCCTACGAAGTTGAACTCAAAAATATGATGCCGGCAAAAGTCCCCGGCACCGGGCGGCTGATGAACACAGAGGGCCTTGCAGAAGGTATTGTGCCGCTACAGCGGTTCGCGCTACTCGTCTGAGGCGAGGAAGGCCTGGCGTATGATCTGCATACGTTCGCGGTTTTTGTTCATATCTCCATAGCCCATCCGCGCTGCCGAGCGGAAGTTGATGACTTTTGCCTCGTCGTCAAACACGAACTCTACATCATCTGGAAAGCCCATCGTCGGGGAGCGGGTTTCTACATACAGGTGTGTGCCTGCCTGTTTTACCACGGTGGCGCGGGGCAGTGCTTCGATGACGGCCAGCAGCTTCTGCATGGCAGCCTCCAGCGATCCGCTGTAGGGAAGTGGTTCCATGCCATGTAGTTGATCGGTATCTATACTGGAAACGCAGTTGGGGGACTGTGGGCACGGAGTCAGTTCGCCGTTCCCGGCGTCATCGGGCCGGGGGATGGTACGCGCACGGTAGTAACTGGCAGCAGCCCCCAGTGATCCCACGCCAAACAGAGCCAGAATCAGGGTAATCAAAAATTGCATAGGATTTTTTCCGTGTTATTGGCTGGCATTAAATGCTTCACGGATCGCCTGTACCCGCCGCCGGTTCACACCGAGGTCATCCTGGCCCAGCCGGGCTGCACTGCGCACCTGCACCTCCTGCGAGGCCGGGTCAATCTGGAGTTCCAGATCATCCACAAACCGGAAGACACGTGAGCGGGTTTCTGCATGGATGTAGCCGCCCTGCGCCACCATAACTTGCGTGCGTGGCAGTCCCTCCAGCACGGTGATTAACCGGGCCGTGATGATTTCTGTGCGGTCATCTTCACTGAAGGCTTCCGCCTCTATGGAAAATTGCTCGTTGGTGTAGGTGAGAGGGTCAACGCGCTGCGCAGTGGCTTCGTCTTGCAGGCTGGAAACACAGTTCGGTCTATCCGGGCATACATCTATGCGGCCTGCCCCCACACCGGGCGGGGTGGGGCTACCGAGTGTTACGGCAGCAAGCGTTAGCGGGTAGCACAGCACCAGCACAAACAACAAAATGATGGCCGCGATGATGAGTCTGCGTTGCATGATGTTCGGGGTGTCCCTGTCGTGCGATTGTGAAGCATTTCAACGGATATTAGACCACAAACTGGCCTCAAACGTCTGTAGAACTCATCATTTCATTATCAATGCAAGCAGTGTGCAGCGCTTAAACCCGCTGGAGGCTGATCCCCAGTTCGCGCTCAATCGTGTGGACGAACAGCTTTTTGTCAATTGGCTTGGAGATGTAGTCCACGCAGCCAGCAGCGATGGCCCGTTCGCGCCGTACCCCGCTGTAATCAGCAGACATCATCACAACCGGGATGCTGGCGGTGTTTTCGTCGTCCTTGAGTCGTTTCATCACCTCTTCGCCGTCAATATCGGTGAGGTTGAAGTCGAGGAAAATAATGTCCGGGTGTTCTTCTCCGGCAATATGCACGCCGGTAGTGCCATCGCTGGCAACCATGTTATGCACATCGT
>JBCCQC010000666.1:0-3166 GCA_039024535.1 Chloroflexota bacterium | reverse complement strand
GCATTGTATACTCGCCTCCGTCGCAACAATATTGATGCCTTCTTCATGGCATTTACGGTGATTTTCTTCGCGTATGTCACAGCCACGATCTTCTGGGCACTCGATCTGCCGCCGTCACCATTTGCTGAAAATGCCAACATCTTTAACCGCCTGCTGCTGTCGCTGCCGGTCTTTGTCGCCTTTGCGATGTGGTTTGCGATGAGTGGGGCATTTACGAGGCCGCGCAGCTTCTGGCAGAAGTTCTTCACACAGGCTGAACTGGCGCTGTATGCTGACACCCGCAAGCAGATGGCTGCATCGGGCAACACTGGCTATGGTGGCACGGCGGTAATGGGCGTGGTGTTCGCCGCTGGCTGGACGCCCTGCATTGGCCCGATTTACGGCGCGATTCTCACACTAGCGGCGAATGGCGGCAGCGTTTCGCAGGCCGGGTCTATGCTGCTGGCGTATTCGCTGGGGCTGGGCATTCCGTTTATTGCAACTGCCCTGCTGCTGGATAGCGCCCAGGGATGGCTGCGCAGCCTGAACCAGCACATGGGCACCATCAAGCTGGCAAGCGGTGCTTTCTTGATCTTCATCGGGGGTGCTGTGGCAACCGGCCAGCTACAGAGCCTGAGCGCTACTGGCGCGGGTGGCGAACTGGCCTACAACATCGAGGAGTGCTTTACGGGTGCCGTGGCCGGTACCGTGCCGTGGGGCGAGGTGTGGTCTTGCTTTGGCGGTGAGCACGAGGAAGACGACAGCCTGGCGACCCTGACCGGAAACAGTGCGCTGGCCGCCACTGGCAACACTGCGGAGAGCGCCCCGGCCATCGGTGGCATTACGGATACCGTGGACGAGGCCGGGAGCGAGATAGCAGCTAACGCCGCCGCACCAGATCTGCCGGTGGGCACGGGCGTTGGCGACCTTGCCCCGAACTTCCAGACGTTTACGGCTGACGGTGAGCCAATTGCACTGGAAGACCTGCGCGGCCAGACCGTGCTGCTGAACTTCTGGGCGACGTGGTGTGGCCCGTGCCGCATCGAAATGCCGGAGTTCCAGGAGGCGTTTGAGGCTAACCGCGAGGACGGGTTCGTGATTGTAGCGGTGAATAACCGTGAAAATGCCGAGCAGGTGCAGGATTTTGCCGACGAACTGGGCCTTACGTTCCCACTGGCGATGGACTTGCAGGGTGATATTCAGGATCAGTATGGCGTGCTGAACTACCCCAGCACGTACATCATCAACGAGGACGGCACGATTGAGAGCAAGCACTTCGGGGCGCTGACCACCACGCAGATTGAAGAAATGATTGCCGAGGCTGTTGGTTAATCTGTGCAAGGACATACAGTAGAATACGGGCCGGGAGTGTGATGCACGCTCCCGGCTTTTTTGTTGAAGGGACAACTTTATGACAGAAAAAAGTGAGCGCAGCAAAGCGCTGGCGCTGCGTTTGAACCGGGGGCTGTACTGGCTATCCGTGCGATGGCTGGAAGTGATGCTGGTGTTTCTGGGGATTTTTGTGGCGCTGCCGTTTGCGGCCCCCACACTGATGCATCTGGGATTGGAGCGGCCTGCTAACGTGATTTACGTGCTGTACAAGCCGTTCTGCCATCAGTTCGGGTTCCGGTCGCATTTCCTGTTTGGCGAACAATCTGTTTACCCGCGTGCCAATACTGGCACCGACCTTGTGACCTATGAGGAAATGATTGCCCGTACCAACCCGCCGGAGTTCGCTAACGTGACGGATCTATACGCCGAAAGTGGCGACACCCGCGACGAATTGCAGAGCTGGGCTAACCTGCAATGGGCGGCCCGCAGCTTTGTGGGCAATGAAACGATGGGCTACAAAGTGACGGTGTGTGAACGGGACATTGCCATCTATCTGGCGCTGTGGACGGGTGGCCTGCTGTACCTGATTTTCCGGCGGCGGGTGCGCCCGGTGCCGCTGTGGTTATGGTTCTTCCTCGGGATTGGGCCGATTGGCATTGACGGGTTCAGTCAGTTGCTCAGTTACCCGCCGTTCGAGTTCTGGGATACGCGAGAGACGCTGCCCTTCTTCCGCGTGCTGACGGGAGCCACCTTCGGGTTTATGAATGCGTGGCTGGGCTTCCCTTACCTGCAAATGTCCTTTGAAGATACGCAACGCGCCATCGAAGCCAAGTTTCGCCGTGCGGGAATTGACCTGTAGAACGCAAAACGCCCTCCGTGTGTGGAGGGCGTCTGTCTTTCGGGTACTATCGGAGATCAACCAGTGTTCTGGCCCCCCCCGCCAATGCTGCCGTTATCCGGGGGTGGACTGGTGGGCAGCGGCGTTGGTGTTGGCGGGTCACCGCTACCTAACACGCGGATCACAAAGCGGTTGTCCTGTTCGTTACACCTGGATTTGCCGTCATCCGCCTCGATGTTGATCCTGATGTCCGTCACTGTGCCCACGGGCGCATCAATGGCAGACGGTGGAATATTGAAGTTCCATGAGCCACCGTTGATAGTGAACAGGCTGTCGGTGTAGCCCTGTACTCTGTCCAGTGAGTATGTCAGCGAGTCACCATCAGTGTCGGTGAACAACTGATCGAAGTCCGTCACACCACCACCGACTGACGTCTGGCTGGGATCATCTACGGTATGTAAAACTATATTGCGGTTCTCGCGCTCCGGTCGGTTGTTGGGTTCACCGTTGATGGTGACGTTGAACGAGATACGCGCTGAGCTGACTGCATCACGACCGTCCACGATCTGATACACGTAGGTATCGGTGATCTGGGTCGCATTGCAGAGCTGGTCATCGTAGAGCGTACGCGGGTCGTAGGTAAAACTACCATTACTGTTGATAGAAATGGTTGCGCCCATGTCTGTGCGTACCTGGTTACGCACTGCCGCGGTCACACCGTCACCGTTGGTATCGGGGCCGTCGCGCACATCATCGATGGAGCTACACTGCTGACCCTGTACCATACGGTTAGCAGTAGTATCAAGACAGTCAGAGTCATTGTTGAGGATATTCCTGCGACCGGGGCTGGGTTCGTTGTCATTTACGCCAACAGAGAAGACGCTGGTGCTGTTGCTGACGGTGAACACATCATCCTGGGCCACTGGCGGATCGTTGCGATTATCAGGCGTGGCCAGGGGTGGTAGGTTATTGATGAGCGTTACCTGACCACTGTTGTTACCACCACCACCATTGCCG
>JBCCQC010000665.1:0-3167 GCA_039024535.1 Chloroflexota bacterium | reverse complement strand
CACCGATCATAGCGGCAATCGGGTCGCCCGGTGCCATGCGCGGAATGATCCAGATGAGCGTGGCCGCTACCCAGATGGTTAAAAAGAAGATACCTATACGGCGTAATAAATAATCAAGCGGTATTCTGCCCATAATGCTCTCTTTTCAATAACTTTATTTTCCGTATTGCAGGGGCTTGATGCACCATGCCCCTGCAAGTTTGCTACGATGAGATGGTGACTGCGTACAATCACCATCAACGATCACAGAGAGCTACTGTACCTTTTCCAGGTTGTGGATAATCTGGTGTGTGTGGTTCCACCAGAAAGCCGGGTGGTTGTAGGCATTTTCTGCCGTCGGCCAGCCCGTCCAGAAGGTGGTGTTAAACGGCAGCAGCTTGGTTGCCTGCACCAGCGGAATGATCGGCGTTTCGGCGTCAATGAAGCTGTAGGCTTCCGTTACCAGTTCCGGGATAGCCGGATCATCCAGCGGGAGGGTGCCAAGGTCTGCGACCAGTTCTGCATAGGCAACCTGTGCTTCACTGTCCCACAGGCCGGTGTTGTTGAAGCGGCCATCCGCAGAGTAGCGCGACATGGAAGCAAACGGCTCGTTTACGGAACCGCAGGAGAGCCAACCGTAGGCCACTTCGTAGTCACTTTCCGGTGCAGCCTGGCCCCAGAAGGTGCCGTTGTCTACCGGGCGAGAGAACGCATCAATGCCTGCATCCTGAAGCTGACCGACAATCACCTCTACGGTGCTGGTGTACTCTGTGCTGGCATTATTCACCAGAATTTCAACAGAGAGCGTCTCACCATCCAGCGCGTAGAAATCACCGTCAAGGGCGTAGCCTTCAGCCTCAATGAGCGCCTGTGCCGATTCAACATCTGCGGTGGGCGATGCACCAAAGCCAGCCTCAACAACCGCGTCAATGAACGGGGCCATTGCGCCATACTCTACGAACATGCTGCTGGAAGGAATGGTGGTGCCTTCGTAGGCGAAGTCCACAATTTCCTGGCGGTCGATAATCAGGCTCAGGGCCTCGCGCATGTTGGCGTTATCCCACGGGGCAATAGTGGTGTTGATGTCAAGCTGACGCGGGCACGGGTCTGACCATGAGTATGGCAGGTCGGTTTCCCATGCGATGACGTTCGGGTTGCGGGACTGGATGACCTCGAAGGCAGCCAGCGATACGCTGTTGGCTGCGTCGGTTTCGTTGTTAGAAATCAACTGCACGCGGTTGTCTTCCGTCTGTACAGACAGCCAGATCAGGCGCAGCGGCTCCGGCAGGTCGTTAAAGCCAGCCGATGCACCCCACCAGTTGTCGTCACGATCCCATACCCAGCGGTTGGTTTCTGCACTGGTGAGTGTGTACGGGCCGGTGCCAATGGGCAGGCTGCCATCTTCTGCGTAGAACGTGAACGTTGTGGGGTCTTCACCCGCCCAGATGTGCTCTGGCATGATGAGCACGCTGTTGGTGCTGCGCACAGAGAAGAAATCAAGCTGGAAGCGCGGGTTCGGCCCCTGAAGGGTGAATTCCACAGTCAGTTCATCAACAGCAGCCACGCTATCGACCACCCCACCAATGCCTTCAGCACCGGGGAGCGTACTGCCGGGTTCGGAGGACAGCATTTCGACAGTGAAAACCACGTCTTCGGCGTTGAAGGCTTCGCCGTCAGACCATGTAACGCCCTCACGCAGGGTCAGTGTCCACACGTCCAGCGTGTCGTTAGAGGTCATGCTCTCGCCAAGCCACGGGTCAATTTCACCGGTGGTGTAATTGAGGATGAACAGCGGTTCCCACATAGCCTGGTGTGCGCCGTTACCACGGTTGTTACGGCCATCAGCGGTAAAGGGGTTGAAGTTATCCGGTGCGGCAACGGTACGGTCATAGTCGAAGATCACCGTATCTTCGCGTGCTACGTCGTCCTGTGCCATAGCGATGACACCGAACACGCTCAGCAGCACCACGATCAGTACAGAAAGAACAAGTTGTTTCTTCATTCAGTATTCACTCCATAAAATCTACTAAAGTATGTTTGACATGCGCTTAAAATATCAGTTTATTATCGTGGCATCCTCCTGCATCAATCAGTTGATAGCGATTCGTTAACTTCGATAGGTGTCGTAGTCGACATCCGTATCTGCAAACGGGTAGGAACCATATGATGTACCGGCGGCGATGCCAGCCCATCTAACCGTTCCAGTAAAGTTTGTGCAGCACATTGCCCGATGGCATGTGCATCCTGTGACGCGGTCGTCAGCGGCACATCCATGTGTGCGGCCAGACTGATGTCATCGAAACCGACGACCGAGACATCTTCGGGAACCCGCAGCCCCATCTGACGGACAGCACGCATGGTCATGATAGCAAGAGCATCATTCACGCAGGCAATGGCTGTAGGTCGGGGGCTGGTTGTTGTCATTAGTTGGATGATCTGTCTGGTAATGTTGATGTTACGATCACCAAGTAACTGGAACAGATCAGTCTCAAAAAACTCATTAGTGTGTGGCGAGTTAATTTTCCAGAGATCGTGCGGCTGTAAGCCATGTTCTGCCATTGCCGCGCAATAACCGCGATAGCGTTCGTCCACGGGATGCAGATTGGCGATGCTGTGCGTCAGATACACGATGCGCCTGTGCCCCAGTTCTACAAGATGATTGACCAGAGCATGGGTGCCACCATAGTTGTCACTACTAACATAGTCACCGGAGTGATTATTTACCAGACGGTCGATAAAAACAATCGGAATATTCCTCAACTGGTACTCGCCCAGGATTGCCCGCTGACCATCCGTAACGTTAGCGTTTGCCCACAACATCAATCCACTAACGTTGTCCTTCAGCAGTTGCGAAAGAACTTCCACCTCATCTTTGTTGGTGCGGGCGTTACTGAAGATGATGTTGTAACCCTCAGATCGAAGCTCTGTTTCTGCACTGCTGAGGAGGACGCGATGGATTTCATTATGGAAGCTGCGGGTCACGTAACCGATGAAGCGCGGGTTACTGTGAGGGGCTGATTTGTAGGCAACAAACGTCCCACGGCCAGGGGCACGGGTGATTAACCCTTCCACCTCTGCACGTTGGAAGGCTATACGCACTGTGGTTCGGCTTATCTTGAGGTGTTTTGCCAGTTGGGGTTCGCTGGGGATGCGCTCGCCATGTTGCCACCGTCCGGAAACGATCAGTT
>JBCCQC010000664.1:0-3170 GCA_039024535.1 Chloroflexota bacterium | reverse complement strand
TGGATGGCCGATGCTTTATTGCGGCCCTTTGTGATCATAGCCACTAATTTCCGCTGTTCTTTTTCTGTGAGGGTGACGTTATGTTTGTCCATGCTGTTATTCTACCACCACCCATCAACCTCACTTTGTTCGTGAACTAGCCTACCGTGCCCGCGTCCACGGGATATTGCGCTCAACCATAATGCGTGTTTCTTCGGGGAAATCAAAGATCTCGGCCTCCCACCCCATCACGAAAATAGCGAAGGCTTCTTCCCCGGTGCAAGTGGCCGCCAGCGCAGATTCCTGCAATAGTTCCGCGTCCGGCTCCTCGGAGCAGTAGCCGACTTCGACCGTGCAGGTCGCGCCCTGTTCCTCGTAAAATCGGATCGTATCGCACGGGGAGGGCACCCGATGGTACTCCCAGCTATCCATGCCGTGAGCTTCCCGCGTGTATTCCACTTCCTCAACGTTATTCGGTACGGGTGGCTCTGGCGGGAAGGCGAACGCAATCGCAATCGCGCCCATACGCAGTGCATACAACCCGACCACAACCACAATCACGGCCAGCAGGATAATTTTCCACCACGGCATGGAACCGCCCGGTTGGTTCTCGTCTATCACATCATCTGGAATCTGATTGTCTGTCATGTGGGCCTCCTGTACCAGATTTTTCACTCAGCCCTGAGTATACGCCGCCACACCCGGAATTAATGTGATAATTCTGTTATTGTGCGGAGGTCTGCGGCCACGTCCGTGCCGTAGGGTGTGTGCGCAAACCGCTCTGCGGCCTGCTCCCAGTAGGGCAACCCGGCCTCTATGATTTCAGATGGCGGGGTTTCGCCACGTATCATCGCCGCCATCAGCACACGATACGGTTCCGCGTCTTTCTCGTCCAGTTCCACCGCCAGCGCCGCGTTCACGTCTCCGGCCCGGTAATGCGCTTCCATCAGGTCATAGGCCACCACGGGCGGTGCATCGTTCTCCAGCGCCCGCGCAATAAACAGAACTGCCTCCGCATACTCGCCATTGTTCAGCTTTGTCTTGCCCATCCCATACAACGGGAAGTGAAAGTCCGGCGAGATAGCCAGCGCCTCGGTGAGCACAGTTTCGCTGATAGCAAGGTCGCCGCGCTGCCGGTACAGATTGCCCAGCAGCGTCAGATCCTGTACATCGGTTTTACCATCGGTACGAACAGCTTCCAGCACGGCTATCGCTTCATCTACTTTGCCATTCAGGTAGAGCCGCTGCGCCTTTGTAAACGGCGTGACCATACGCCGGTTGCCCCACAGGATGAGCAACTGCACCGATGTCACCAGCGCAGCAATCCCCATCACTGCCGGGACGCGCAATACATCCGGCCCGAATGCATAGATACCAACCATCCCCACCATCATCATCAGCGCAATCACCAGCCCGGTACGGGTTGGCGTGTCCCATGCGGCAACCTGGTTCAGAAATATCCGCCGCAGGTCACGCAAGGTCAGCCGCCATCAGTTCATCAATCATCAGCAGGCGTGCCGTCTCCACATCCTCGGCAATCACCTCGGCCAGCGGCGCAGACTGCTCATCCGCGATAAGTTTTTGCAGCCCCTCCAGCCCCTTCCACAGCGCAGCCATATTCTCGACCTGTTCGGCGGCGCGGTCATCGTCACCGAGCCGGGTGTACGCCCGTGCGAGGTACACATAGGCCAGCACCCGCTGCCGCTGATCCGGGATGCGCAAATCCAGTGCTTCTTCGATGTAATCCACGGTTTGCTGTGGCTTTTTCAGCCGGTCGTTAATCAGGCCGAGGTTATAGAGCGGCACCCAGTTCTCCGGGAACAGTTCGTGTGCCTGCGACGCCGCCGCGTCCGCTTCTTTGTAGCGCCCCGCCTGCAAATGCACCTCCGCCAGCCCATCATACGCCTCCGCCCGCAGCGTGTCCCCCGCGTCTCCGTCCGGCGCGAACTTGAGCATGGTTTCGTAGTCGCGTCTGGCGCGTCCCAGCCGCCCATCCAGCCGGAAAACCATCGCACGCAGACGGTAATGCTCCGGGTTTTCTTTGTCCAGCTTGATCGCCGCGTCCATAGACTCAATCGCTTCCTCGTAGCGGCCCTTACGCATGTGCCGGATCGCCTGCATCACCTGCGGGTTATCCTGCTGCCGGAACAGAAACGACCCGGCCACCAGCCAGCCCGCCGCCGCGCCCACTGTCACCAGAAAAAACTCCGACAGCACCGTGAGACCGAGTATCACCGCCCCGATTGCCGGAGCCGAAATTGCTATCACACGCGGACGCTGCCCCGGCGAGACAATAATTAGCACCGCACCCAGAAAAAACACCAGCAGCAGCCCGGTCTGTGCCGCCGGGAGCCATTCCGCACCCCGCGCCGCAAATCCAAGCACCGCACTCACCAGCCCCGTTGCAATCAGCAGGCCAATCACCTGCCGTGCCCGCTCGGAGCCAAATACCGTGTTCAACACCTTACCCATTTACTGTAAATCCTGCCGTTTCATACACTTTTTTCGCATTTTCTATGTCATCTTTATGCACCAGCACATGATCCCGGTCGTGTGTGGACACCACAAACAGGCTCATCCCCGCCTCTGCCAGCGGACGCGACACCCGCGCCACCACCCCCACCGCATCGAACGCCAGATCACCGTCTACGCGCAGGCAGCGATACCCGCCCGTGCGTGTTATCTCCGACGGGATGCACGACTCCGGCGCAAAAATCGAATATTCGTCACTCGTCTGCGTGAGAAAGAACGTGTCACAGTCACGCAGCCACTCCGGGAACGGCTGCGGCGGTGTGAGCTTCAGCACAGCGAATGTCGGTTCAAGTAGTTTCAGTTTCAGGGACATTTTGCGCTATCTATACTCCGACGTATCAAATATCCATTCGTCTGTGGTTTTCTCACCATTGCGATAGGTGGTCGTGAACTCAATCAGATAATCACTCTGCTGCATCGGGTGATCCACACACAGGCTCACATTGTCGCGTGCCATACAATGGGTCAAACTCCGATCAATGCCGTTTGCTGATATTGTAACCACACCCCATAGATCATTGAATGGATCAACAATGACCTGTGGATACATATCACGATCCACATCCACGCAAAATGACTCATTCCCCCACTGATCGATACGATCCCAACTCACACGAGGATTGGAAATATGTGCAGGCAAATCAGGAGATTGCTGCTTC
>JBCCQC010000663.1:0-3176 GCA_039024535.1 Chloroflexota bacterium | reverse complement strand
GCCACTTTTGCCGTAGACGCGGTACCAGTCCAGTGCAATGTCCAGCGGGTAGAAGAATGGCCCGTAGTGCTGTACGCCGCGTGTTTCCGGGAAAATCTGCTTGCGATAGTACAGGAAATTGAACGCACGGATGGTAAGCGGGTTGATGGTGAACTCCGGGAAGTTAAACGGCACCGGGATGGATGGGAGTTTTGCGGGTGGTTTGACCTCGCCCAGCGGTGGGTCGTAGAAGTCGCCGCGCTGGAACACGCCACGCCCCAGTTGATCGCCGTGGGCGGTGCAATCCAGCCAGCTTACCGTATATTCGATGTGCTCGGATTCGTTTGCCAACCGGAAGAATGCGTCTATGCTGTCGAACTGAATACTTTCCACATCTACATATTCTGTCGGGATGGGCTTCAGGGACATCTCTGCCCAGAGGATCATCCCTGTCAGGCCCATGCCGCCGATAGTGGCGCGGAACAGGTCTGTGTTTTCGGTAGGTGTGCAGATCACGCGCTCACCGCCAGAGCGCAGCAGCTCGAAGCAGCGGACGTGGCAGCCAAATGTGCCCATCACGTGATGATTTTTGCCGTGAACGTCGTTGGCAATAGCGCCGCCCATTGTGACGAATTTGGTGCCGGGTGAAACGGGTATAAACCAGCCATCGGGCACAATAAGCTCCAGCACCTCCGCCATCGTGACACCGGCCTCTGCACGCAGTACGCCCTTTTCACGGTCAAAGTGGAGGAAGCGGTTCATGCCGGTTGTATCCAGCAGGGTGCCATCCTCGTTCAGGCAGCTATCGCCATAGCTGCGGCCCTTGCCGTAGGGCAGAACGCTGTGTGCCTCGTTGGATAGGTCGGGCAGGTCGTGCTGCCAGTTGATTTGCCGAACTTTCTTCGGTTTTACACGAGGGTAGCGCCCCCATGATAGGTAGTTGTCTGTCATTGACGTATGCCGTAGCCCTCACCACCGGGTTTGTTTTTCATGATGTAATGGTAACTCAATAACAGCGGACGTATACAGTCACAATTCGCTTCTGTGTGGACGCTAATCTTATTATCGGATCCGTTCGCAATGGTTGTAAGGTTTTGGGGTGGTAGCAATCTTGACTAATGTACGCCTGCTTACAGGAAAAACCGGGAAATGTGGATATGCTTTTGACATTGGCGACCTGGTTCCTGATAGGTTAATATCCTGGTGGGTGCGGTTTGCAATTCCTGGTAATTGAAATAATTTGCATTCTGTAGAAGTCAATTCATCGGATTTACAAATTTTGCACGGCTGACTACTTACATCTCTATCTACATGGAGGCTTTCCATTGAAGACCCTTACTACACTTATTCTAATCGCAATCTTGCTGGTGCCTGTTCTCACGGTGAGTGCTCAGGACGACGGCAGTGTTTTGCGTGTTGGTATGGTTTCGCCGGTGCAGCTTGACCCGCATCTGGGTACCAATGACCCGGAAGTGAGCTTTAATCGTCAGATTTACGACTATCTGATTGATATTTCCCCGACAGGCGAGTTGATCCCGCAGCTTGCATCCGACTGGACGATCAGTGAGGATGGCCTGACGTACACATTCAATCTTGTTGAGGCAAGCTTCCATGATGGCACCCCATTTACGGCTGCTGACGTGGCGTTCTCGTTTAATCGCATTGCAGAACTGGAATCCCCGGCCATTAATTTGCTCGGTAGCACGTTTGAAGTTGCTGCTGTTGATGAGCGCACGGTTGAATTCACGCTGGAGGAAATCAACGCGGACTTTCTGTTCGGTGTGGCCTCGCGCTGGTCAATCATTCTCAAAGATGGCACGGCAGACGTGAACGTGCTAACGGACGATTTCGCTAACTTTGTGGGCACCGGGCCTTTTGTGCTCCAGAGCTACAGCGACGGTGAAAGTGCCGAGTTTGCTGCCAATGCAGATTACTGGGGTGGCGCACCCGCACTGGATGCCCTGACGTTTGTATTTATTGATGACCTGCAAGCACAGATTGACGCTGTACGTTCAGACTCAATTGACGCGCTGGTACGTGTTGCCGCTGACCGTATTGACGAACTGAGTGCAGAAGAAAGCCTGACGGTGATTACTCGGGCTACCAACCTGCACCCGGTCATCCGTTTGCAGGCTGGCGAAGGCGACATGGGTGAAGACCCGCGTGTTATGCAGGCGATGAAGCTGGCAACTGACCGTGAACTGCTGGTACTTGACCTGTTTGGTGCGCCAGATGTGGCGACTGTGGGTAACAATGACCCGATTGGCCCGGCTTATGGGGCTTTCTATGAGGCGATTCCGGATGAGTATGACCCGGAGGCGGCCTGTGCATTGCTGGCGGAGGCGGGTTTCCCCGATGGGTTGGGAGCCGATGAGCCGATTGAGTTCTATGTCGTGGAGGCGTTCAACTACCCGGACATGGCGGTGCTGCTCCAGGAGCAGTGGGAGCAGGGATGCATCTTTGTGGACATTCTGGTGCGCCCGGAAAACGTCTACTATGGTGACAACGAGTGGCTGGAAGTTGACCTTGGTGTGACTGGCTGGGGCAGCCGCCCGATCCCACAGCAGTACCTGAATGAGGCGTATATTACCGGCGCGAGCTTTAACGAGAGCAACTGGAGTGATGAAGAACTGGATGCACTTGCCGCAGAAGCTGCTATGACGACTGACCTCGAAGCTCGCGCAGAGATCTACCAGAGCATTGCCGGTGTTTTTGCAGAGCGCGGCCCGATTATCATTCCGTTCTTTGCGCCGACCGTCGGCGTGATTAACAACCGCGTTGAGGGCCTTGACCTGCACTCTTTCCCCGGTCGCACGGACTTCAGTTCCGTGACGATTGCGGAATAGCATTTACTACGCTGGCAGGGGGTTACCGTAGCCCTCTGCCACCTCACACGGGAATATACCATGCTGCAACTGTTGGATTATCGCCGCACGACTGCCGAACTGTATCAGTTCATTCGCGAACATGGGACAGATGCGTCTGAATCCATCAAAAGATTTCGGGAAACGCGGGATCGTCTGTTCGGGCAGCACTCGCAGACGCCGCTGAGTGGTGAGCAACTGGCCCGGTTCGATGGACTGTGTTACTACGACTATGACCCGGCTTACCGCGTGATGGGGGAGTTAAACAGCGACGTGGAACGTGTCGGATACCATGTCGATCCGGGTGACGATGGTGCATTTAAGATGACGCAG
>JBCCQC010000662.1:0-3178 GCA_039024535.1 Chloroflexota bacterium | reverse complement strand
CTGAATTCAAATAGAACAACATCTAACGATTATACATGCTGAGCATATGTACGTGCAGATGCGCGTGCATATGCTCACCCTCTGTGGAAACAAACGTGCTACGCTGGCAGCGTCGGAATATGACACACCAACCGTAGGGGCATGACAAGCCATGCCCAACACCGCACCCCATTATTCCGGCAACATTTCTGGCCGTTTGCGTTCGGAAGGAGACCCATGAACGCAGTCAAACACATTGACCTGGAACGCGGGCGTGTGGGGGGCTATCTCGTCGTGTGGGGAGATGCCGCCACCCGCGATTTGCAGGGCGATTACTTCACGCCGAACACCGATTTTGCGCTGGACTGGTACCCGCGCCGCCCGGTTCTGTATCACCACGGGCTGGACGGCAGTATCAAGGCCGCGCTGGTCGGGCAGATTGACGTGCTGCGTGCCGATGACACGGGCATCTGGGCAGAGGCGCAGCTTGATCTGCGGCACCGCTATGTGAGGGCGGTACATGATCTGGTGGAAAGTGGCGTGCTGGCGTGGTCGTCCGGGAGCCTGCCGCACCTTGTAGAACGAGCGACCGATGGGCGCATTGTGCGCTGGCCGCTCATCGAAGGCAGCCTTACCCCCACGCCTGCAGAACCCCGTTATACCGATGTCCACACGGTGAAAAGCGCATATAAGGCGCTCGGACTGGACACGGCACCCATTGACCCCGACGCCGCCGAAACCGCGTCTGTAGGGACGCAATTTACTGCACCCGAAAACGAGAACGTGGTGCCCGTAAGGGCATGGCACAGCCCACCCAATGATAACCCGATGCCTGGGGCATGGTATGCCATTCCCCTACCGCAATTGACCCATACCCATAACGAAGGAGAAACACCGATGGACAACCCATCCCTCAAGCGGCTGCCCCTGAACCGTGCCGACGCGCAGAAGATTGCCCCGTCGCGCATCCGTGTGAGCAGCCCCTACGACAACCTGAATGCCGACGATTTGCTGTTCGGCTACATGATGCTGCGCAACACGAAGGCCTTCCGTGGTGTGAGCGAGTATTATGCTAATGCACTGGCGCACAAGGTAGGCCACGAGAACCTCTCTGCCATGAAGACCGACGAACTGGCCTACTCCACGCAGTCCGGCTTTGGTGATGAGTGGGTGCCCGACCTGTGGAGTGCGCAGATCTGGCGGAAGGCCCGCCAGGACAATGTGGTGCTGCCGCTGTTCCAGAGTATCGAAATGCCGTCGAATCCGTTCGAGCTGCCGGCAGAAGGCACTGACCCCACCGTGTACTTCGTGGGTGAAACGCAGCACGAAACCTCGCTGGAACTGGGCGTGAACAACCAGATTCCAGACAGCAAGATTGGCACTGCAAAAATCACGCTGGAAGCAAAGAAGCTGGCCCTGCGTGTAGGCTTCTCTGCGGAGCTGGTGGAAGACGCGATTGTACCGGTGCTCAATATCTACCGTGAGCAGGCCATGCGTGCGATTGCAGACAGCATTGACCATGTGCTGCTGAACGGCGACATTGCCCCTACCAGCAACATCAACCTGAACGGCGGCATACCGCTGGCAAATGCGCGTTACCGTGCGTTTGATGGTGTGCGGAAGACCGCACTCGCCAACACTGTGGATGCTGCGGGTGTGCCTACGCTGGCGCTGCTGCGCAGTGCCCGGTTTGCAATGCCCATGCGCTACGCCGCGCGGCCCTCTGACCTGGCGTGGATTGTGGATGGCAGCACGTATGCTGCGCTGCTGAACATGGCTGAGTTCCTGACAATGGACAAGGCGGGGCAGTTCGCTACCAACATGACCGGGCAGATTGGCGTGGCGGACGGTGCGCCGGTGTTCGTGAGTTCGGAAATGCCTGACCTGACCGATACTGACGGCACTGTGAGCAGCACCGGGGCCAATAACACGAAGGGCAGTGCCATGTGTGTGTACCGTCCGGGGTGGTATGTGGGCTACCGCCGCAACATCGCTGTGAGCATGGACTACCTGCCGTACTACGACAGCTACCAGCTTACCGCGACCGTGCGCGTGGGCTTCAACCGTTTTGACGCCGACGTTGCCAGTTCGCTGGTGAACATCACGGTGTAACTTCAGGTTTGCCGGGTGGAGCGAATTGTCTTCGCCCGGTTACTGTTGCCCAACAATGACGGTGCTATAAGTCTTCGCATGCTATCAAGTACAAAGTGTTACCAAACTCCGCCTCAAAGCCCCTTGCTTCAGCTATGGGGATGTCGAGGCGGGTGGCGCGTGCGAGTGACGTTTCGTCCCGGTAAAGTCGGGTGAAAAGTCGCCACCGTCGCCACAGGATGTGGTATGCTGACGATATGCTGATGTCATTTGAAGTGCGCCGAACCTACAAATACCGCCTGTATCGGTCAGACCATGTGAAACATCTGGTCAACGCGATTGATATTGCGGGGATCATCTGGAATCACGCGCTGGCCCTGAGCCGTCGCTACTATCGGTGCTATGGCACGGGGCTATCATTCAATCGGCTTCAAAAGCACATTGCCAGACTGCGAAGCAAGACGGTACGCTTTGGCTACTGGCGCAAACTCGGTTCGCAGGCCGTGCAGGATGTGGTGCAGAGATTAGAGAAAGCATACAAACGGTTCTTCAAAGGACAGGGCGGCTTTCCACGTTTCAAGAAAGTAAAAAAGTACCCATCGTTCACGCTCAAGCAGGCGGGATGGAAATTGCTGGGCGGCAACAAGGTTCAACTGCTGAGCCGCAACTACAAATTCGTGAAATCCCGCGACATTCCCGGAACGATCAAAACGGTCACGGTGAAGCGCGACAGCATGGGACGGGTGTGGATCTGTTTTTCGGTTGTGATGACGATTTTCGTGCCGGAAGCCACCACGAGTCAAATCGGGGGCTTCGACTTCGGCCTGAAAACGTTTCTAACCAACGACGAGGGCAGAACCATCGAGTCACCGCAGTTTTTCAAGCAGTCGCAGCGCAAAATCGCGGCATTAAACCGTGAATTATCGCGCAAAAAAGACGGCAGCAGTAATCGCAAGCGGGCGAAGTATCAGCTGGCAAAGGCCCACGACGACATCAAAAACAGGCGCAGAGACTGGTTCTTCAAGCTGGCGCACGATCTATGCGACTGCTACCAAACGATGTATTTTGAAACACTGAATCTGCGCGGAATGCAGCGGTTGTGGGGGCG
>JBCCQC010000661.1:0-3181 GCA_039024535.1 Chloroflexota bacterium | reverse complement strand
TTGATTTAGATATTCCTATTTATACAACTCGCGCAACACCTGAACCGAGTCAGTTTAGAAATCTTATGTGCTTTCCGACTTATGGTCGGGAGACTATCGAGGCTAGAGAGACTTCCTTTAAACCTGTAGACCTGAATGCTACACAGGCAATTGTCTTCACCTCCGGTACATCTGGCAAGCCAAAAGGTGTGGAAATCACGTTCGGGAACCACTTCTACAGCGCCATGGCCTCGGCTTACCGCCTTGGACTCAACCCGAATGACCGCTGGCTGAGTGTGCTACCGCTCTACCACGTCGGCGGACTCGCGGTAATCTTCCGTAGTACGCTCTATGGGATCACCACCGTGCTGCATGATCGCTTCGACATTGACCGCATTCAACACAGCTTTGACCACCACGGCATCACCATGATTTCGCTGGTGCCCACGATGCTCTACCGCATGATAGAGGCGGGTGTCCGCTGGCCGGATTCATTGCGCCTGATTTTACTGGGTGGGGCGGCTGCCTCCCCGGAACTGCTGCAACGCGCCTTTGATATGGGCTTACCCATCGCGCCCACATACGGCCTCACAGAAGCTGCGTCACAGGTGGCGACGATGCGCCCGGAGGATGCCCGTAAGAAGCCGGGTAGTGTGGGCAAACCGCTGATGTTCACATCAGTTCGCATTGCAGGCGAAAACGGGGAGTGGCTCCCGGCGGGTGAGTATGGCGAGGTGCTGGTGAGTGGCCCCACTGTAATGAAGGGTTATTACAAAAACGACGAAGCGAATGCAAAAACCCTGCGCAACGGCGAACTTCACACAGGCGACATCGGCTATCTGGACGAGGACGGTGATCTGTGGCTGGTACAGCGCCGGAGCGACCTGATTGTGAGTGGCGGCGAGAATGTCTACCCGGCAGAGGTGGAAAAGGTAATGCGTGCTCACCCGGCAGTGAAAGAAGCCGTAGTCGTGGGTGTGGCTCACCCGGAGTGGGGCCAGCAGGTAGCAGCAGCAATCCTGCTGGAGGACAATGCGACACTGACCGAACAGGAACTGACTGATTACAGTCGTGAGCATCTCGCCGGGTACAAGCAGCCACGCCGCATTCTGTTTGTGGATGCGTTCCCGCAGACAGCATCGGGCAAAATCCAGCGCGGCGAAGTAGCAAAGCTATTTGCCTGAAAACCATTCACAGCCTTACACTTTTGATTTAGCATATTCCGCACGTTAGGTAAGTTTGAGTGTGCCTGTGGATACCACACAGACGAGACCTGTGCGAATTCTCGCGCAGCCATTGACGATTCTAGTTTTCATTCCGGCAATATTGCTGGCAACCTACGCGGTATTTACCGCGATTCTCTCGACTGATAGCAGTGCAGCCAGTGTACTGAGCATCTTTTCCACACGCTTCCTCGGCATTTTCATCGAAGCGACCCCATTTCTGCTGCTGGGCAGCGTGGCCTCCGGGCTGATTGAGGTGTTTATCTCCGCCAACGATATTACGCGCTGGATCCCCCGGCGAAAATTCCCGGCAACAGTCGTCGGGACGTTTCTGGGCTTTACCTTCCCGGTATGCGAGTGTGGCATTGTGCCGGTCGTGCGGCGTTTGTACGGTAAGGGCCTGCCGATGGGTGTTGGCGTGGCATTTTTGCTGGCTGCCCCGGTCATGAACCCGATTGTGTTCGCAGCCACCTATATTGCGTTCGGATGGGGGCCGGTTCTCATCGGGCGCTTTGTGATTACGGCAGTGGTGGCGCTGGCAGTGGGGTTGATTTTCTCGTATTCCGCAAAACCGATAGAAATTTTGCAGCCTCAGTCTTTCGCGCCGGTACGCGGCGGCTCAGTGGATGTGATAAACAATCCTGCAAACCTGTGGGAGCGCATCACCAATTCGATGGGCGTGGCCTCGAATGAGTTTTTCGAGATGGGGCGTTATCTGGTCATCGGCTCTATGCTGGCGGCTGCGATGCAAACCACACTATCACAGGACGTTTTGATCTCGCTGGGGCAGGGGCCGGTGCAGTCCGTGCTGGTGATGCAGGCGCTGGCGTTTGTGCTCAGCGTATGCTCTACTGTGGATTCTTTTCTTGCGCTGGCTTTCGCTGGAACCTTTACAACCGGGTCAATTCTGGCGTTTCTCTCGTTTGGCCCGATGGTCGATATTAAAAGTATGCTGATGTTTACCGGTGTCTTCCGGCAGCGGGTGGTAGTTTACCTGGTGGTGCTGCCCATGCTCATGACCGCGCTGATAAGCATCTGGCTGAACCTGAATTTCGTATTTTAACGGAGTGCTGGTATGGACGTACCGATTACACAACAACGTGAACAGAACACCAATCCAGAGCTGCTGCGGCAGTGGGTACAGGTAGCAATCCTTGCCGGTCTGGGTGCCTACTTTGTCTACAACATTTACAGCGGCAACCTCGCCAACTACATCAACGAGCGCTTCGTGTGGTTATCCTATGTGGCGGCGATTCTCTTTTTTGCAATTGCGGCGTTTTCTGCGTTTAAAAATCTGCGCGGCGAAGAAACGGAATACGGCCTCTCCGAAAATATGAACACCGTCACATGGACAGTGATTGTAACGGCAGCTATGCCACTCATTTTCGGTACCATGATCCCGTCACAGCCACTTGGTGTGGAGGCCGTAAACGGCAACATCAGCACCAATGCTGTAGTCGGTGTGAGCCAGAATACGTTCTCTATCGCGCCGGAGAACCGCAATATTCTGGACTGGCTGCGTGAGTTCAACTCCAGCACAAACTACGACGTATTCAATGGGCAGCCAGCCAACGTAAGCGGTTTCATCTACCGCGAGCCGGACTTTGCCGAAAATCAGTTTATGGTGGCACGTTTTACGGTTAGCTGCTGCGTGGCTGATGCTTCCGCACTGGGGTTGCCTGTGTTCGCTGACAATGCTCCTGACTTTCAGACTGGCGAGTGGGTACAGATTAGCGGCACAGTACAGGTGGACGAGTTCACTGGCGAGGTGCTGCCCATCATCAACAGCCGCTCGATAGAGCGTATCGAACTCCCGGAACACCCCTACCTTTATCCATAACCTATGACTCAATTTGATAAAACCGTAGCCGGGTCGGTGGTAGTGCTGGTTGCCCTCATCGGCCTGATTATTCTCATGGGGGATCGCGTCGGGGTGCGCCTGAGCCGTGTTTCCCCACTCGGTGAAGCCCACAGCACGG
>JBCCQC010000660.1:0-3192 GCA_039024535.1 Chloroflexota bacterium | reverse complement strand
CAGTACCGTTACCAGCCCCTTCACCAGCACGTTCGCCAGAAAAATGCTGAACGCCACGCCCGCTGGAACCACGCCCACGAACGCAATCGCCACAAAAATCGCAGAGTCAATTGGCACGCTGACGGCATTGCTCACCAGCACGCGGCCCCACTGGTACCGCTGCCCCATGCGGTTGACCCATGCGCGGTAGACTTCGGTGTCGATGAGTTCCGCGATGATTTCTGCTGTGATAGACGCCAGCACAATGCGAAACACCGGGGCCAGTACCGCCCCGAACTCCGTCTGTGCGCCCACTTCCATATCGGCTGGTAACGCAGAAACAATCCAGAACAGCGCCGCCATCAGGAGGTTGATCGCCGCAGCAAGGAAAATAAGCGTGCGGGCGATAGCAATACCGGCCACTTTGTGTACCATATCGCGCAGGGTGAACGTAAACGGGTAAATGAGTGTGCCGCCGTCCACGCTGAAGCCAGCAATGAACAGAATACGGATGGAGGTGATGTCCGCGAGGATTTGCGCGGCCACGTAACACACACTGACGATAACAATCGTCCGGAGTATTCGTAAGGTCATACAGTTGTCCTTTGTTTTTTAGGGCTGGTGCTGCGACAGCCATATACAGAAGAAGCGGGGCAGCACTACGCTGCCCCGACGTGCGCTATCATAACGAAAACACAGGAGATGACAATTGCAGGCTACAGAGATTGCGCCGATGTCTGCTGCACAGGCCCGTGAGGTGCTGGCGTGGCGCTATGCGCCTCCGTATGACGTGTATAACATGGCTGTGGATGATGTGACTGCCGAGGCCGCTTATATGGCGGATCCAGCCAACCACGACTACAGCCTGCTGCGCGGGGATGAGTTGATCGGGCACGCGGTTTTCTATCACGAGGCGCAGGTTCCCGGCGGGGACTACCCGGACGGTGCGCTGGATGTGGGCTGGGGGTTGCGCCCGGATGCGACGGGGCGTGGGCTGGGCACAGTGGTTGTACCGGTCATTCTCGCGTTCGGGCGGGGGCGCTATGGAGTGCGGTGTTTCCGGGCAACGGTGGCAGCGTGGAATACACGCGGAATCGCGGTGTGTGTGCGTAATGGATTTACAGAGTCCAGCCGTTTTCACCACTCCCGCACGGGCAGTGAGTTTGTCATCCTGACGACGGGCTAGCGGCGTGTCTGTTTAATTTTTCTGGCGGTGGGCATCAGATCACGTGGTAGGGACTGCTGGGCGGTTAATTGGTCAGGATTCCAGCCGCGTTCGACCAATTCCACGAACAATTTGTGATAGGTTTCTACCACACTGTCCTGCTGCGTGCGCCGCCACTTGCCAGCCAGTTGGCCCAACCGATGCTCCATGCGCAGAGTTGCCGCATCTGGGTAGCCTTCTTCGCGGGCCATCTCGTCTGTGATGGCGTTCAGAATGTCGTCGTCGTTCATTTTTTTCAGGGGTGCCATTGTGTTGCTCCCTTTAACTTCATTGCGCGTACATAGTTTTTGATGGAGCCGGTATCAGCAGGTGTTTCCATGTCAAACTGATCCCAGAAGGTTGCACAGTTGTACTCACCCGCTGCAAACTTTCCCTCATCGTCGGGAAAGTTATACCGGGCCATCTTTTGCTGATTGTACCATGCTTTTATCTGTTCCAGTGTTTCATCGGTTATATTTACCGTAACTTGCCATACTGAGCAACGTGCCCCATCTTCTGCCAGTTCCGCTGCACGCCGAAAAATGCTCGAATCATCCTGTAAAATACCCGCCTGTGCGATGTGCCGCTGGAGTTTTTCCAGCAACGCAGCTTCAGTGCCCGCTATCTGCACAGCGTCAGGTGATGGTGAAAAGCCAATTAACGCCCCCGGCATCACACCGGCTACAGCTACATGCCCCGCCCGAATCAGCGCCGGTTCGTTATGGTAAGGGCTGGTTTCATCGAAAACGCCACCTGTTCCCCGGAAGGCGACAATCTGAATAGCTGGCATGGGCAATTGTCCCCTGTGACTGACTCAAAACAACAGTCTACAGTTTAGCGTTAGTAAGGCTAATTTTCGAATGGAGATGATTCCATGGAGGTGCAGGAATGCACCAACCAGACACCGGGAGATTCTAAAAGGGAGGTGAGGGTAGGTGTGTGGTGCCGGTCGGTGCGCTCCGCGTGATGTGGGATGGATGTGTAGAAAGGTGTCAGGATGTCAACAGCGCAGGGTCAGAACGCTGTGAGCATCTTGCTTTCATGACCTGTAGTATATGGGTGGGTAGTCTATTCTACGTCCGTATTGCGTACCTTTCGTCATATTACGAAGGACGCTCCCCCGTGGCCCATTCTGGCAGCGGCTCACGGGCCTCGCGCCACATCTGTGGGATGGCTTCCACGCCTACGGCACAGGCCACAATCCCACCGACCATCGCGCACAGTGTATCCACATCGCCCCCGGCGGTAATCGTTGTCCAGATGGCGTCCTCGTAGTTGCGCAGGTGGTGCGCTGCACACCAGATTGCAAACGGCACACTGTCCATAGATGAGATGCGCCGCCCGTTGCCAAGTATGGTCACGACCTTATCAAATGGCGTTTCCAGCGTGAGCTTTTGCGCGGTGGCAATGCCATCATGGACTTCGCTGGCCGGGGTGTGGGCCAGCACATGCGCCATAAATGCTTCTGGCTCCGGTGATGCGCTGTTGCGGGTGTTCCATGCGTGGGCCGCTGCCACGGCTACCGCAATCGACCCGGCGACGGATTCCGGGTGGGCGTGCGAGACAATGGTGGCGCGTTCGGTTTCTTCGATTAGCATAGGGACGTCATCTGCGTAGTACGCGCCGAGTGGTGCAATTTTCATCGGGCCACCGTTACCAAAACTGCCGCCGGGGAACAGGGTTTTGTTGTAAGTGCGCCAGTCTGCGCCCTTTGCCAGCCGGGGCAGCACCATGTGCATACTCGCGCCGTAGCCGCGCCCGCGTTCGTAGTGGTCGCCAAAACTTTTCCCCAGTGCGTCCGGGTCAATGCGTTCGTGCAGGCGCAGATTCTCGTAGATGCTGAGTGCCATGCAGGTATCGTCGGTGTAGTGCCACGGGCGTGCCCTCGGTGCTATCCGCGCCACGGCCAGCAGCGCCCCTGTTGTCTGGAATTCGAAAAAGCCGCCGAGCGCATCGCCCACGCTCAACCCTTCCAGGCTGATGCGGGCGCGTTGCAGCCGTTCTATGTG
>JBCCQC010000659.1:0-3203 GCA_039024535.1 Chloroflexota bacterium | reverse complement strand
GTTCCATCTCCAAATTGCAATGCACGTCAGGAGAAGTACGACTAATTACTATGTAAGTAAGTAGGACTTATGAACTTGAACTGATGGGATATGCGGAGGTGAGTTTGAGCTCCGACAACGGCTGACGGACTTGTGGACGTTTGGCACCCAACTGATAATCAGCCTCATCATTGTGAATCGTGCGAACAACGGCTGAACAGGGCGGCTTGCCAGCCCTGCTCCTGTAGTATTCTCCTGTATGCTGTAGATACGTGATTGAGCATACAGGAGAACTGTATTGCGTTCAGTCTTTGCCGGATTTTTTGTTTCGAGGACGATTCAGTCGCCGCATCTGCCAGCGGTAACTGCCATAAGCCACTGACAACGAAACCATAGTTGTAACCACCAGTACAGCCGTTGTTACAGTGTCGTCGTCTGCAAATACACTGAACAGGTGGTCATAGAGAAAGAGTTGGGCGACAAAAGCTAAACCGAAGACACAGAGTGCAACAAATATCGCAAATCCCCGATTATCTGCAACAATCATCGTGGCTACCGTTCCGCAGCACCGCGCCCCTGCAACGCCAGCGAAATCCCGATCAATACGGTGGAAACCAGCAGCATCAGCGTACTGATGGCGTTGATTTCTGGCGTCACGCTGATCTTCAGCAGGCCGTACACAAATACCGTCAGCGTATTGGTTCCGGCTCCGCGTGTGAACAGCGTCACTACATAGTCATCCAGTGAGAGTGTGAAGGCCAGCAGTGCTCCCGCCAGAATCCCGGGAAACAGCAGCGGGAACGTCACGCGCCAGAAGGTGCGCCACTCGTTCGCGCCGAGGTCACGGGCGGCTTCTTCATAGCGCGGGTTCATGCTTGCCAGCCGCGACCGTACCACAATGACGACGTAGGAGATATTAAACGCGGCGTGGGCGATAATTACTGTGGCAAACCCACGCTGCATCACAATCCCGGATGTTCGCTCCACGAACTCGAACACGGTGTTAAAAAACACCATCAGGCTGATGCCCTGTGTAATTTCCGGGATTACTACCGGCAGGTAGAGCACACTATCCAGAAATTTTTTGCCGGGGAACGTACTGCGCTGCAAGGCCAGTGCTGCCATCGTCCCGATGATGGTCGAAACAATCGTCGCGGAGGTTGCTACGACGACACTGACCTGCACGGCATCCAGCATACCCTCTGTGCTGAACGTGGCATCGTCGGCCACTACACCCCGGAAAATATTCTGGTACCACTCCAGCGTAAAGCCACGCCACACGGCTATGCCACGGCTGTCATTAAACGAGAAGATGACCAGCAGCAGAATGGGTGCCCACAGAAAAAAGTACGTGAAAATCGGGTTCAAGATCAGCCCCACGCGCCCCGCCCGTTGGATGAGTGTATCGCGGCGCAGTTTACTCTGGTCGATCTCAAAATCAGCGTCCTCGCGCCGGATGATGGGCTGCGGTTGTCTGTCGATTGTCTGTTGTGCCATATTTATGCCTTCTTAAATAAGGGTGTATTTACCGTGATTGCTGGTCAGCCTTCAGCTATCAGCCTGTTAGCAAAACGTGTCGGATTTGCCTTGAGAAACAGGACAGCATAACGAAAAAGCTGAAATGCTGAGTGCTGAAATGCTCACAGAATGGGTGATCGTAGCAATTGTGGTTGGTATCAGATCAACCTCTACGAACTAACAACCAGGGTTTGTATTTTGTGTTTTAACGCGCACGTTGTTCGTCCTGCTGCCCGAACCGCCAGTACACCAGCAGGCTGAGCATTACCAGCACCATCATCGCAATCGAGATTGCACTACCACGCGGCCAGTTACCTGTGGCACCGAACCAGTCCGCAATCAAATTGCCGATCATCAGTGCGTTACCCGTGCCACCACCCAGCAGGTCTGGCGTGACGTAGCTGCCAATGGAGGGAATGAACACCAGAATGCTGCCCGCCACCACACCGGGCAGCGTCCCCGGCCACACCACGCGCCAGAACGCCGACCAGTCATTGGCGCCGAGGTCTTTAGCTGCTTCTACCAGCCTGAAGTCGAAGCGTTCTACCGAGGCGTAGATGGGCAGCACCATAAACGGCAAAAAGCCGTACACCAGACCTACAATCACCGCGCCCTGCGTAAACAGCATCTGTACCGGCTCATCAATCAGGCCGATGTTGAGCATGATGTTGTTTAAGACGCCCTCCTGCCCCAGAATGATGCGCCAGGCATAGGTGCGCACAAGGAAGTTCGTCCAGAATGGCAGGATGACCAGAAATAATGTGAACGACCGCATAAACTGGCTGGTGCGCGTGCTGATGTAGTAGCCCAGTGGATAGCCCAGTACGAGACAGATTCCCGTGGAAATGAGGGCGATGCGAATGGAGCGCAGGAACACGCGCCCACGGGCATTGTCCGGCTCCAGAATCTCGTTGACGGCTTCGGCGCGTTCTTCACCGGTAGTCGCTGCGCCGAAGTCCGCAAACCCCTCCTGAATTTCCTCCAGTTCGTAGAATTCGCCGAAAATATCGGCATAGGCTTCTGTCGTGAACGGGAGCTCCACGCCACTGCGCGAACGCGACATGAAGCTGAACACCAGTACGATGAGCACCGGCACAATGAAAAAGAAAATCATCCAGAACAGGGCCGGGAACGCCAGTGCAAACCCGTTAATGCCACCGTCGCCGCGTAATTTTTGCGGTTCTTTAGCCGTGGACGCCCTAGGACATCCTACTATACATGATACCGTTACGGAGTGTTGGAGTTTGTGTCTAACTATAATCGGTGAGGGGGGAGGGGTGCAAATGGGGAAGTATACAGAATGCTGGCAGATGTAGTGGTTGCTTCTGACAACGCCACACAAGCTGGCAATATTCTGATCCGGCGATATGCTCTGTGGAAAGTGGTAGATGTGAGGGCATAAAACCATGACGACGCTTGTGCTCGGAGCCGGGATAGCCGGGATTAACGCGGCACGCACGCTGGCTGATGCTGGCCGTGATGTAATGGTGCTGGAGGCGCGTGACCGCATTGGCGGGCGCGTTTTTACCACGCGCAACCTCGTGGACGGTGTGCCGGTGGAACTGGGCGCGGAGTTTTTGCACGGGGAAAAAGTGCCGCAGTGGGAGATTGTGCGTGAGCTGGGCCTGCGGACAAAACACTGGGAGAAAACCGATGATTCGCTGGTGCGGCTGGAAGATGACCGCCTGCTGACGATGCGTGAGGCC
>JBCCQC010000658.1:0-3205 GCA_039024535.1 Chloroflexota bacterium | reverse complement strand
CCGGTGGTTTTTTTCCTGATAGCCCTGCTGATGATGGGGGTGTTGTCGTCGGTGTTGACCGGGGTGGAAAATGCTGCCGCTTTCCAGGATACGATTACCATCAGCCCGGACGTACTCCCTGCGGGGCAGACCAACGTGTTTTACAGCGTGACGATTTCGGCATCTGGCGGTACACCCGGTTACACCTTCAGTATTGAGGGGTCTTTCCCCACAGAATTGACGCTGGATCAGGCTAATGGCGTCATCAGCGGGACGGTGACGGGTGTGGGCACAGCGACTTTTACCGTCGTGGTAATTGACGCTGCGGGGAACTCTGCACGTAAGGATTACTCATTGACGTTCAGTGAAGACGGCTCCACGACAGCACCTGTGGAGCCAACTGCTGCCGTAATCACTGCTGATGACATTGAAGCCACCCGTATTGCTAACCTTCGGGCTGCACTGGGGCCGCCGGTTGTGGTCATCAGCGAGGAAATTGATTTTCTGGCGATTCGTACCGGGCCGTTTGTGGGGGCTTCTTTGCGGAACCTTGCGCTGCGGGGTGAAACCTACACCGTCATCGGGGACTTCCAGCCGCCGGGCAGCCAGTTTACGTGGTATTTGATTGAGTATGAAACGGGGTCTGTTAATGATCCGGCGCGGGGGTGGGTATCGGGCCGGTTTGCACAACTGGAGGGGTTCATTCTTGATGTGCAGCCCGCTGCGAACCCGTTCGATAACATCCCGTTGAATGTGACGGGCGTGACAGGTATTTCGCTGATTAAAAACAACATCTACCGATACCCGGCGGGGAGTTCGCCGCTGGTGGCCCGCTTTGATGAGGGTAATACGTTTGAGGTGCTGGGACGCACGGTGCTGGATCGGCGTAATTTTACCTACTGGATTTTGATTCGGCTGGATCGAACCGGGCAGGTTGGCTGGACGCGCTTTACGCCGTTTGTGCCGCTGGATGGCGATTTTAACGCAATACCGATCTATTAGAGGCCGCCGATACGCTGCACTGGAGATAATGCCATGAGAACGATAATCACCCGTGCTGTGATGCTGATAGGCGTGGCCGCGCTGGTGGGGGCATGTGGCGCACAGCCGGAACCAACAGCAACACCTGCACCAACAGAAGTCAGTCGTGTGCGGGTCGCTATGCTGGCGGATGTGGGCGGGCTGGAAGACGCCGGGTTCAACGCGATGACGTTTGCGGCGCTGTCTGTTATTGCTACGCGGCGTGATCTTGAACTGGTGGTGGAAGAGGCCGAAAGCGTTGAAAATTACCAGCAGCAGATTGCAGGGTTCGCTGCCCGTGGCTATGACATCATCGTGACGGTGGGCTTCCAGATGACTGAACCGACGCTGGCTGTGGCGATTGAGAACCCGGATATTGACTTCATTGGCATCGATCAGTTCCAGGTGGAACCTGTGGACAACGTAACGGGCGTTGTGTTTGCGGATGATGCGGCAGGATACCTTGCCGGTGTGCTGGCTGCGAACCTCACAGAGAGCAACACAGTGGGTGGGGTGTTCGGGCCACAGAGTGTGCCACCGGTAGCTGCTTTTGCGGGGGGCTATGTGCTGGGGGCACAGTCTGTAACTCCCGATATTGAGGTGCTGGTTGGATTTCATCCGAACACGGAAGGGGAAGGGTTCAGTGACCTGGTGTGGGGTGCGGAAACTGCAACCGTGCAGATGAATGCCGGGGCCGATGTGGTGTTCACCGCTGCCGGAGACACCGGGAATGGGGCGCTGGTGGCGGTTGCAAATCGTGCGCGTGGCAACGAAGCTCTCTACTGTATTGGCGTGGATACTGACCAGTGGTTGACGGTGCCAGAGGCACGTCCGTGCCTTGTGTCCAGTGCCGTTAAACGCATTCCGCAGGCGGTTGACCAGGTGATTGCACAGTTGCTGGACGGTGAACGACCGGACAGTAATTTTGTTGGCCCGGTGGGTCTGGCAGACTTTCACAACTTTGAAGATGAGATTTCCACTGGGCTGGCTACGGAACTGGAGCGCATTAACCTCGAATTGACTGAGGGTACCCTGGAAACAGGATACGTGCCTGAGTGAGCCTATTACAGGGCATCACAGGCGATACCCTTACCCGATCACTGGCTGGATAGCGTGACTGTGAACGCGGTTGGCTGCGGGTCGAATGGCGGCGCAATATTCAGCGGGTAGATACCGATGGTGTAGGTTCCGCTGGATGGCGCGACAAAATCTGTGGAGAGCGTATTGCCGCTGGTGACGCTGGCCTGAAACACCACTGCGCCAACATCCGTTAGCACGATAATGCCCATGTTTTCGTTGCCGCTTACCCGTGCAAAGTCCAGTTGCAGGGCGTTATCCATGCCCACATCTATGACAAAGCCATACATCCCCTCAAAATCCGATGTAATCACCCCACTGCCTGGAATGCCCATGACCAGCGGAATTTCTATAGTGCTGACGAGTTCAGACGGCAGCAGAGCCGGTACGTTGGTCGGTGTTGGGGCTACAGCAGGTGCGCTGTCTGCCGGGGGTGGTGCGGCCTGCGCAGAAAAATCTGCCATAGGGGCGGTTTCCATTACGGTAGGAGCCAGCACGAGTCGGTTATCCCGGCTGCTGTTGATAGTTTGCCCGCTGGCGAGTGTGCAACTAACTGTGATGCGGTAGTCATCGTTGGTGGCGTCAAAGGCGCGGACGTACAGGCGGTAAGTACCGGTGCGTGAGAGTGGGCCGGTGTTCAGGGTGCGCTCGAAGTCTTTGAACATGTCGTTTACGCGGTCGATTTCGTCATTGTTGGGGGAGTACAGGCCCAGGTCGATGGTCAGGTCTGCAAATTCCCCGTCCAGGGTGAAGGCGTTGACGGTGAGGTCATCGCCGGTTTGCAGGTTGAGGTAGTAGCGGTGGAGTTCGTCCGGGCGCAGAAAGGTATTTTCGATTTCGCCACCGCACGCAATCCCATTTACCAGATTGTTGCCGCTGCTGACCGCGCCCGTGACATCCACGCAGCTTATGAATAGCTGGAATGCGCCGGGGGCCGTGCTGGAAACAATGATGTCATAGACGCCTTCGCGCAGCAGTTCACCAGTTTCTATCGTGACGGTGCGTTCATCCGGGAGGAAGCCCACGCTGTCGATGATGAAGCCGTTCAAGTCCACGATTTCGATTTCGAACGCAGATGTATCACTGCCGAGAGGTAGTGCATCCATGTGGACAATCATACGCGACCCGG
>JBCCQC010000657.1:0-3207 GCA_039024535.1 Chloroflexota bacterium | reverse complement strand
GCAGCGGCCTGGTGCATCGGCTCGGTGAACGTGGCAATCTGCTGCAATGCCCCACCCTCGTGAATGAACATGGCATGTTCCGTGATAATCACCACCTGATCGGTCGCCGGGTCTGCACCCATCATCAGGTAACGTCCGGCTTCTCTGTAACCGGCTGGCAGTGGCGCTACAGACTGCCACGTACCATCAGAATACGCATACAGCCCGCCGAGCGTGAGGGCGCAGGGTTTCCCGTTCACGATCGCCATCCCCATCACGTAACGCAGATCATCGGACAGTTCCATGTTATCCGGCTCTATGGTGCCGGTGCCCCGCGCCGACATAAATCCCGGCATTACCCTGCCGTCATGCACAGCCACACCCGTCAGCGGCGCTGCGGACGGTGCCACGCTCTTCCAGCCCGTGCGGTCACGCTGCCAGATCGCCCCGGCAGTTGTCTGGATCACAGTCAGGTCTGGCGAAGCGGCATACACGCGGTTGAAGTCTGCTGGCTGCATGGCGGTATCTCTCAGCAGGGCACGGCGTGGGCCGGTTTGATGATCGCTCTTTATGGTGTCCTTTGTTTTACTCCGGCGGCTCATGTTTTTAGCGTGTGGCACGCCCCCCGGTATCGCATAAATCAGTTCCGGCAGCCGGATGGCAATGGCTCGGGCGCGAGTGGATTCCAGCCTTTTGCTGCTCCCTTTCTGGCTCACCATGTAGATGCCATCTTCCGCCGCGATAAAAATAGCTTTACTGGTAGGGGCAATATCTAGAACGGCTTTGCGCCGCAAAATAATATGGGATGTTCCATCAGCAGCGATATAACCCGCCCCATCCGTCCCGGTATACCACAGCCTTTCACCGTCAAATTTCAGTCGGGTCACGCCACGAAAATGTGCTGGCAGCGAGAATGGTTCCCACGTGCCACCCTCATCGTAAAAAAGACCACTCGTGGTACCCAACCACAGATGTCCGTGTGCATATACCATGCTAAGTGGTGGTGCAGGCAGAGGCCTGCTACGGATTACGTCCACCGATTCATCATGTTTCTCGTAGTACAAACCCGCATCCGTCCCGATTACCATCTCACCTTGAGCCACAGCCATGCACCGCACCGGGAAGGCAGTTCTCGCCGGGGACAATTCCCAATGCCCCTGCTCAAACACACTGATAGCCCCGGAAAGATGACCAGCATACACAGGGCCGTTCCTTGAGACGAACAGACTGCTTACATCATTACCGGCAAGGCCATGTTCGGCGTGCCATGCCTCGTAGGTGATGCGTTCTGTAATCGTCCAGCGGATGACACCACCCGGCCCGGCTCCCCAAAGGTGGTCACGGCGGTCAAATTGCAGGTAATGCACATCAACTTGATCGGTGGCACACTGGAATGCCGGGAATTTTGCAGGTGTGTCTACCTTGAGTGGGCCGCCATGGTTTGCCAGATAATTGCTGAAGTGAGTGAGGCTATCAGTCATTTTGGGATGCTCCGCTCTGGCTAACGCGCTGACGTAAACGGTTTATGGTGACCTGTAGCCGTTCGAGTTCAGCCGTTTTTTCTTTCTCAAGTTCATGGAAATGGAGATAATTTCGCTGATTGGACTGCTGCACGGCTACGAAGGCGGGGTAAAGATCGTGCTGGAGGGGGCCAGCCATTGCCTCTGCTTTGGGTTGTGCAACTTCCAGCATACGTTCCCACAGCCTGTAGCGGTGCCAGCGCTCGCCAATACTTTCTTCGCGTTCACCTGTTTCTTCTGAAATCACAAGCGGTTTTTCCCAGAGGCTGCGGTCACGCTCGTCAAAGGGTAAGCGCAACATAATTTCCACAGCATCGTAGCGCGGGTCACGCATCAGGCTGGTTACTAGGCTGGAGCGCTCTGCAAGAAAACGGTTATTCGTGTCTTCATCAAGGCGCGGATGATAAATCCGCACGAACGTGCGCCCGATCCGTCGTTTAAGGCTTTCACGCTGGCGTTTCAGGCTGTGTGCAAAGTCGGCGTTATCCTGCTCTGCCACGACGGTCGCATCCAGAATGTCATCTGGTAGATACCATTCGTCATCGTCAGTTTCGGTAAAGTCATCGAGCCTGTTCTCTGTGTCGTCATCGGGCGGCAAATCACTGTCAGTCGCAAAGTCAAAGACACCGCTTTCCTGTTGTTCTAGCTTTTGCCGCAGGTCAGTTTCCTCTTTGCGCAACTTTGCCAGCCGATCGTTATGTTCTCTGAAGTAGCGATCATACTGTTCAAGGAATAGCAGGAACTCGCGCTCCTGTTCCAGGTAGCCTTCTACCATCCGCCACACCACCTGCTTTTTCTGACACAGTCTGTCAAAAAGTTGCGCTACCTCATGGTGAATGTCCTCAACAAAGTTATCGTGCCACGAACTGCTCATTGTGAATGATCCCTGTTTCTGTTGTGTGTTATGCAGATGTCTCGCCGGTTTGCGTGATGACCACCCGGAACCCGATATAAGGGGATACTTCGTGAACCGATTCCGGGTTGTTGAAGCTGATTTGCAGACTTTCTTCTACTGCATCTGACATCCAGCTACCACCTTTAACATAGTGTTCAGCGTCGCCTTTGCCGGTGACCGCTGTGCGCGTCCACTCCCACACATTTCCGGTCATATCATCCAGATCAAATAATCGGTCTGGCGGCTGGAACTGCCCCACAGGTGTCGTGCCATCCGGGTTATCATAGTTAGCCAGTGCCCGTGACAACCCGTGTCCCCATGCATACTGACGGTCGGTTTCTCCACGAGCAGCGAACTCCCATTCCTGTATCGTGGGCAGTGTAACTGTCCATGTTCCCTCCATGCTGGCGAGTGCGTCCTGCAGCGTCTTCTGTAACCATGCACAGTAGGTGCTGGCATCCTGCAATGTCACAAAAATAACCGGGTGATCGCCTTTATCTGCTGGTGGTGTGTGTTCATCACGATTCCATGCGTATTCCTCATAGTCTTCGCTGATCTCGTCATACTTTGCATAACCGGGGATGTGATGTTCCCACGGGTTAGCCTGTACAAAGCAGGCGAACTGCTGCTGTGTGATGGGTGCTTTTGCCATTAAAAATGCCTGTACCGGGACATCTCCCTGTTGATGTGTAGACAGTTTACCTCCTGGAATAAATGTCCATGTGGGCAGGGTTACATCCGCCACTTCATTTAACTGTGCGGCCAGCGCAAAGGGCTGGAGATCGGCGGGCAGCCAGAACCGCTTTATGTTAT
>JBCCQC010000656.1:0-3225 GCA_039024535.1 Chloroflexota bacterium | reverse complement strand
TCCCAACTTGCTGGAGCTGTTACGGAGTATTATCGAGAGCACAAATTATGGGGATTCAGCATACAATCACCATTACAGATTATCGTACCCATGAAAACTGCGCTTGATCGTCTGAGCGAAATAGCCATAGCAGGATTGCTCGAAGAAATGATCTCGATGTTTGCAACCAGTGCAGCACAGACAGATAAACTCATTCAAACAGTTTCAGTATGGGAAGAGGAAAGGGCAAACCCGGCATCATTCCCCCTCCAACAAATGGCTGATTGCTGTAAAGCAAATTACAGTACAGCACAACACCTTGCAGATTTGCTGGAGCGGCTACAGCCTATTGTTATGGATCACATTCACTCCCAGAACGACGCATCCAGCCCCGGCAGCGAGTGAGACGGTTTTTCGCCCGTAAGTTCGGTTTCACCGCCGGATGTCTTGAGCAAATCGCGTAACTGTACATTCTCCGAGCTTTCCGGGTAGACCCACTCGGCCACACTCCGCAGTTCTATTTTCCCGTTCAAGCGGCGCACCGTCACCACAAACGGCATCCGCTCAAATAGGTTACGCACCAGCGCCTCACCCTCGGCCACATCCGCACGTCGCGCCAGCATCCCCAGCGAACTGATGAGCCGCTTACCATCCGGCGCACCCCGGAACGACCAGATCAGGCGCGGGGTTTTCGGGTTATCTGTGCGCAGCAGCGGCGCAATCGTATGTGGTTCGTCGGCACGCACTTCGTCCAGCACCAGCGTTGTGTAATCGCCCTCGGCGTGTTCCTCAATGCACTGCCCGAACGACACATAATTGGAGCCGTCGCCGTCGTCCCAGTGGACGACAGCACGCGCCATGCCATCCGGCAAATGCAGCTCGCCGGTGCGCTCTATGGCGATGGCCTGTGCCGGGGTCGGGAGTTCGGTCAGCAGTGCAGAAAGCGTCATGGTTTTGCCGCTTTCTGGCTGCCCCACCAGTGTAAACCCGTACTCAGATTGCATCAGCGCCCGGAGCAACTGCGCACTCTGCTCTGTGAGTGTGCCGCGCTTCAGCAAATCGCCCAGCGTCGGGGCTTGCAACGGGTGCAGGCGAATGTCTGCGCTCAGGTTTATCACAACAGGCGGCGCAAACATACTCATAGACACGAACCGCCCGTTATCTGCATGGAAACCCACCTCCACCAGCGGCATATCCTCACGCAACGCGGCCCCCGCCCGCTTGAGCATCCGCCCCATGATGTCCTTCATGTGGGCGTTGTCCTCAAAAATCAGCGGGATGGGCGTCAGTTCGTCATGGCCGCGCCGCACAGAGACTTTTTCCGTACCTTCCAGTGAAACCGTTGTGATCTCGTCATCGTCAATGAAAGCATCAATGGGGCCGAAGCCGAAAATCTCGCTGTAGGCCATGCGCGTGATGTTCGCCTGCTGATCCGGGTCGGTATCAATGGATTCAATATTCAGGATATAGTCTACAGTGGGCTTGAGCAGCGCAATACGCTCCACACGGGTTTCTGCTGCTCGAACTGCCGAATCATCCGGGGTGTTTTCCTGATGAAACTGATCCACAATGCGTTCCATCAGTGCCCCGATGGAGACCTGCCGCCGCCCCTCACGCGAAGGGAGCATTTGCGGGATGGGGATTTTGCGACTGCCGCGATCCATTGGCAGGTCAGCCATGCCGCCAGACTTTTTGCGCGGCGGCGGGTTAAATTCCGGTTCGTCGTCGGGGTCAGGTGTGAGTTTGTCGAGCAGGGGCATGTGTTACCTCATTCGTTGGTCATGTTGTTATCATTGGTTGGGCGAGGCCATGCCGCGCCCCTACGGTTGCCCGTAGAATCAGGAGAAAATGGACAGATCAACCGGGCGCAGGTCGTCGTTATCACACGGTTGACGGCCTACTTTCGCAATCGGCACCCACTCGCCGTCAAGCTGCACGCGCACCACGTCCATTGTAAAGTCTGTGTTCGTGCCGAGGCTGCTTTCATTGGAAAACAGGCTGGAACCCACCCCATACGAGGCCACAGGCACACCGTTTTCCTCAAAGCGGCTGATCTTCTCGTAGTTGAAGCCACCAGAAACGGTGATACCCACCTGTTTGCAGTAGGTCTGCGCGGTTTCTTTCAGGCGCTCCGGCACATCCCATGCCTGCCACGCTCCGTCCAGTGCATGGCGCACTGCCCACACCAGATCTTCGTTCACGCCGGTTTTGCCGTCTGGCTGTAGCGCTCTGTCTACCAGTGTGCCGCCAGTGTCCAGTCGCACGCCGTTCAGTGTCCAGCGGGTCTGCGCGTTTTCATCGCCGGCTTCGAGTGCTTTCACATAGTTGTGCCAGTATGCCGTAAGCGTATCGACTGCCGTTGTTACAGAGTCGTTGTTGAAGTCCGCGAGGACGATACGTGGCACGCCTGCCGGGATGTACTTCGCAAAGGCTTTCATCGCCGCGACTGTATCCGCAAGGAAAGACGCGACAATCGCATGGGGCACGGTTCCGCCGCCTTTACCACCCCACCAGAGGCCCTGCGCGTCCGTACTGACGAACGGGCGCAGGTCAAGGCCGGTATCGTGCTTGAGCCGCTGCACCGCCAGCCAGTACGCATACCCATCCGCTGCCTGCACTGCTGGCAGATCAAACCGGGCGGGAAAGAAAAGCAGCGGCTTGCCATTGGTCGCTTCGTGCAGGTTGTAGACGTTGGTTGCAATGCGGCTGGCCCGTGACAGCACACCCAGCAGCGTCGTTTCCAGCACGGCAAAATCCCGGTAGCGCCCGCGCACTTCCAGCACGGTTTCAACTTCCATCGGGTCGCCTTTGTATTCCGTCCACACGCCGTCATAGACTGCGGTTACGTCAAGGTTCTGCCACATTTCCACGAAAGCATCGTTTTCGTCGTAGTAGCCGGTGCCGTGACGGAGCATCCACAGTGCCGCATCTATCCCGGCAATGAGCGCCCGTGGTTTGCGCCGGGTGAAAACCTGCGCTTCTACCACAATATCACCGAGATTGAGCGTGGCCGGGTCAATCGGCAGGGCACGGGGATTGTTGCCGTCAAAATCCGCATATGTTGCCCCATCACGCGCCATCCCCTGCAAAATGCGGCGGACGTTTTCAAAGTATTTATCGGCGTAGGTGCCACGGCGCAGCGCTTCTTTATCGAAGCCGAACGGAACATCAGTGAGGCGGGTCTGGTAGAACACCGTCATGGTGTGTGCTTTCCTGTGCTGTATTGGTCACACCACCATGATATAC
>JBCCQC010000655.1:0-3226 GCA_039024535.1 Chloroflexota bacterium | reverse complement strand
ACGAAATTGCCGACGCGATGGACGAGGAATATATCGAACCGGATTCAGAGTTGTAATGGCAGCGAAGACATATGCTTTCGATACCAATCATGTATCGAATATGCTTAAAGTTCAGTATAGATCATTGCTGCTGCGCATCAGTCAGAACACGACCGACCGGCTGATCCTACCTGAGCCGGTCATTTACGAAGTCGAAAAGGGGCTGTTACACAGAGGAGCAAGTAGTCAGTTTGCGACGTTTCAGAATGAGATCGTGCCTTTGTTCGAGGTCATCCCGGTTCAACTGGTAGATTGGCGGCTGGCAGCGGTGCTATGGGCGAGAACACGACAGCAGGGCAGGCAGCTATCTGACATTGACCTGCTGATTGCAGCCATGACGTTGCGATTAAAGGCTATCTTGATTACAGATGACCGTGATTTCACCTATCTGCCGGAAGTGCCCACCGAAAACTGGCTGAATCCGTAGGCGCGATATTAGGAGGGGAAAGGTTCACCAGCGGAGGAGGCATTGCCACCTCCCTACAGCGGCGGTGAATCTTACCTGTAGGGGCGAAGGCCATGCCCTTGCCCCCGGAAAACCGAACCCGCTACACCTCCACCTCGAACCGTTCCAGCAGCAGCAGATCGCCTACATTGGATGCATCCTCGTGGTTCACGCCCATGAGCCGTGCTCCTGTGTTGAAGTCATAGACCACCAGCCGCACCTCATACTCACCTTCGGGCAGCTCGCTCAGGTCGAATGCGGCACGCACCGACGTATACGGCCCATCCGATGCACCCAGACCAATATCCTGGTTGGTGACGAAATTACCGTCCTCGTCGTAGATGTGAAAGCCGATTGAATACGTGTACACCTGCATCTGTGGCGAAGGTTGCCAGCCGGTATGCAACGTGAGCGTGTCTTCCGTGCGGATTTCTTCCACTTCCATCAGCGTAATCTCATCCCCGAACGTCATCAGAGGCGCACCACCGCCCGGACAGTACGCCGGGGACAGCGTGTACAGGCGCAGGTAGAAGTGCTCGTCGTTGATGTAGGTTTCGCAGAACTCATAGCCCGTGTTGTCCATGATTTCGTACATGCGCGTGAGGTTGCCCTCCTGGTTCCAGTCGCGCTTGTACACAAACCAGATGCGGTCAGCATCGCCAATCGCATCGCGGATGTCATCCTCACGGAAGTACGGCGGGATGAAGTGCCGGAACTCCATGCCATGTGTGTAATGGCCCAGACGCGGCTCCAGCACACCGAAGTAGAGCAGGGTATCGGTCGGGTCGCTGTTATCCAGCACAGACGCCCGGAACTCGCGCCATGGCGGAACCGGGCCGTTGTCCCCGGTCGGGAAGGTCATCAGCGAGCCTTCCACGTTAACGCCGATGCCGAAAATTACCCACACCGCCAGCAGTGCCCCCGGCAGGTAACGGTGATAGTCGCGCAGCTTCCATAGCCCCACCCCAGCCAGCAAACTGAGCGGCACCCACAGGCCCATCAGGTAGCGCACCCGGCGCGGCGGCATTACCCCGGCAATGACGTTCATGGCGATGATGCCCACCAGCAGCAGCACGGCACTGAAGATAATCATGAAAATGCGGCGCTGCGTGCGCTCTACCGGGGCGTCCTTCGGCAGCCGGACGAACGCGAACACACCCAGCCCCAGCAGCAACACGGAACTCACATAGGTGCCGTTACCGAAGAAATACATTGTGCTGCGGAAAATATCCCACGGGGACATCGCCTCCACGCGCAAATCCGGGCGCTTAACCGAGTTATGCACCACGCCATCGTAGAGGAAGCCCAACTGCGGCAGAAAAATCAACATGACAACAGCGAACATCAGCACCGGGCGCCACCACCGCGCGTCCTTTTTGACGAACAGCAAATGAAACAGGCCAATGGCCCCGACAAACGGCGTGGCGAAATAGTGTGTGTACGTCAGGCCGACGCCTGCCAGCACCAGCCCCACATGCGCGAACCATCCCGGCCTGCCCGGAGCAAGTGCCAGCCGGTAATAACACCAGATGGCCCCGGCTACAGATAGCGCGACCAGCGTAAATACACGGAACTTGTGCATATAAATTGTGAAGAACATTGATGTTGCCAGTGTGAGCGCCGCTGAAATGCCGACAAACTCGTTAAACATGTCTGTGCCGATGCGGTACGTTACGGCCAGCACCAGCAGCCCCGTCAGCAGTGACCACACACGGATTTCGAACTCGCCCCAGCCCACAAAGTCTCCCCACAGCCGTGCTACCAGCGGGAACCCCAGCGCCTGATCTGGTGAGCGCTGGTTCGTTTTCTCGATAATGCCCATCGGCCATGTGAGCGGGCCGTGATGTGCGCCACCCGCTGCAATAATCGTATTCAGTTCATCGCCACTCAGCGCATCATATTCCAGGAAGGGGACGACCAGCGCCGCAGCCAGGAAAAACACTGCGATCATCACCCACATACTTCTTAAGCGCCGCATCTGTACCATGCTCGTCTGTTGACCTCATCGTTCTGTGTAACTCAAGCGCGATATGCTAATGCCTATTGCCCGGTTTTTGTACGGCCAACTGAGTGGCACATCCACAAATTCGGGATATAGTTCTGTAGAAAAGGCAACGGGCCGCGCAAAATGCCCGTCTATTTATAGAGCACACACGACATTTAAGGAGTTCGAACTGATGAAGCGACCTGTAAAGTTTGTACTGATTGCCGCGCTGCTGCTGATGGTTACGGTGGCCCCGGCACTGGCCCAGGATGGCGGCCCGATGAACACGATTACTGTGCTGGGCAGTGGCTCGGCCTCCGGGGAGTTCGCCGGAGATCTCTTCATCGAGTCCTGCTCGCTGGGCTGCAACGACGGCACCGGCGGTCAGGCGGTGTTCTGCGGCGTCATCAACGTGACCGAGAACCAAGAGATCTCGGTGCGCTTCTCGGAACCGGTCAGTGCCGCTTCGCTCACGTCGACGACCTTCCGCGTGACCGACGTCGCGAACGGAACGTCGCCGGAGGGCATCCGGTTCGTCGACCCGATCGATCCGCGCCGCGTCGTCTTCCGTCCCGCGCTCCTCGTCGAGACGGGCGGCGTCGACTTCGCCTTCGAGCGCAACGGCAGCTACCGGATCGAGATCCCTGGCACCGCCCAGGGGGCCATTGGTCCTCGAGGTCATGAATGAAGGATCGTTCCTCGAGGGTCGCCTCATTCTAGACGGCACCGTGGCATCTGGTGCCGTTTTTCAGGCGCTT
>JBCCQC010000654.1:0-3235 GCA_039024535.1 Chloroflexota bacterium | reverse complement strand
CGCCAATAACGCTACTCTGTTGCCTCATTCAGAAATCGCACCACCTCTGCCAGCCCGTCTTCCGCCGCCCACGCATCCGTAGCGTGATCCATACCCTCCAGCACCCGCAAGGTAACATGATCGCCAGCCACCGCCATATTACGCTCTGCGCTCCAGAAAGGCACCTCCACATCTGCCGTGCCATGTACCAGCAGAACCGGGCGCGGCGCAATTTCATTTATCACACACTGTGGGCAGGATTGTGAATAATCCCGGCGCGTCAGCGTTCCCACAAACAGAACGATCAGGTCACGGGTGGGGCGCGGCGGAATATAACGATTCTGCCATGCCCGGTCGCCGATAACCTCAGTGATAGACGAGTATGGACTGAGGGTGACAACGGCTGCAATATCGGCAATCTGTGCCGCCGCCATAACCGAGATACTGGCCCCCAGCGAGTGCCCCATAATCGTGATACGTTCCGGGTCAACATCGGGTTGCTCGCGCAGAAAATCCACTGCCGCCCGCACATCCAGCACCTCGTTAATGCCATAAGTCAGTTCGCCGCCAGTACTTTCGCCATGTGTCCGCATATCGAACAAAAGCGCACCATAACCCGCTTCATACAACCCCGCCGCAGCCGGCAGCAACTGCCCACGATTGCCACTGCGCCCATGCACGTAAATCACAACCCTGCCATCGTCATCCGCTGGCGGGATATACCACGCCGCCAGTTCTTCACCATCTGAAGTGGTCAGCAACACCGACTCATACGCGATGTCATAGGCTGCTGGCGTTTCTTCTGGCAGGGTGCGCTTCGGCTTGATAAACAACACCGTAAACCACAGGCCGAGTATGATAACCAGTACCACACCGGCCAGCACCAGCCATCCCGCAATTTTCAGTATTTTTCGCATGATACCTGTTCGCCCCTTATCTTGAGGCATATACACGAGCACTGCTGGAATGGCGCATTTCGTAAGATATGTAACAGAACTGCTATGCCATGCAAAACCACCTCCGAATTGCCATTCGGCCTCCTGTATAATCACACATAGAACTGAACCAGACAGGAAACAACATGGCGAAAGAACGTGTACACAAACTCATGGCGCAGGCCAACATTGCCTCCCGTCGCGCCAGCGAGAAAATCATCGAAGCAGGCCGGGTTACAGTCAACGGTAAAGTCATCACCGTAGGCGACAAAGCCGACCCCGCGAAAGACCGCATCGAAGTTGACGGCAAACCGCTGCACATCGAAGACGAAAAAATCTACGTTGCCGTGCATAAACCCATCAACGTCATCTCCACCAACAAAGGCCACGTCAAAGACGACCGCCCCACCATCCGCGAAATACTCCCGCTGGAAGGCCACCTGTTCACCGTGGGCCGCCTGGACGCCGAAAGCACCGGTCTGGTCGTCATGACCAACGACGGCGACCTTGCCAACCGCCTCAGCCACCCGCGCTACCGTCACACCAAAACCTACAAAGTAGAAGTCCACGGCACCCCGAACGCAGAATCGCTCAAAAAGTGGCAGGAAGGCGTCTATCTGGAAGAAGGCAAAACCGCGCCGTGCATTGTGCGCATCAAACACGCCCACCCGAAGTACTCCACATTAGAAATCATCATGACCGAGGGCAAAAACCGCCAGATTCGCCGCATAGCCTCCATGCTCGGCTACCCGGTACACCGGCTCACCCGCGTGGCTATCGGGCGCTTCCACATCGGCAAGCTCAAACCCAACGAATACAAAGTCCTCACACAACACGACGTAAACCTGCTCAAAACGCCAGACCCGGATATTGAACTCATCCCCGGCTTCAAGTCCAAACAGCGGGCCTTCCGCAAATCCAGCAAAGGGAAGCGCCGTAAATGACCATAGCAGATTTCGTGGCGCGGCAGCCGCAGCTTACATGGCGGCGGCGGCTGATGAAAAGTGTGCTCAAGCCCATCGGGTTTCGCATCGTCTGGGATGTCACCGTCACCGGCACACACAACATCCCCCCCACCGGCGGCACCATCCTGATGATGAACCACATCTCCGCCATAGACCCTGTCATCTGCATCGGCGCAGTAGACCACCGTTTTGTGGTACCCATGTCCAAAATCGAAAACACACAGCACCCCGCCAGTAATTTTTTTCTGCGCTGGTGGGGTGTCTACACCATCGACCGTGACACCCTCGATCGGCACGCACTCCAACAGTCCATTAACCTGCTCAAAAGCGGGGCGCTCATCCTCATCGCCCCGGAGGGCACGCGCCACCCGGAAGGGCTGGCACCGGGCAAAGACGGCATGACATACATCGCCGCAAAATCTGACGCAGTAATCGTCCCCACCGCCCTCTCCTATGCGCAGGGCTGGAAAGACAGCCTCAACAAACTGCACCGCCACCCCCTCCGCGTCAACTTCGGCAGACCATTCCGGCTCAAAACAGCAGGCCGCAAACGCATCCCCCGCAACGAAATCGCACAGATGACCACCGAATGCATGTACCAACTGGCGCTAACCGTCGAAGACAAATCTGCACGCGGGGTTTACAGTGACGTAGAAAACGCCACCACAGACTGCCTCCACTTTCTCTCGTGATATACTGAACCCCGATATAACCAGCAGGAGTGTAAGCCGTGGCCGTCAACACACAGCAAACCCCCATCACCGTGGATGACCTGATGCAACCGGAGTTCGACCGTATAGAAATTATCAACGGAGTGCGAGTAGAGAAAATGACTGCCAGCGTAATTCATCACGTCATCGCCCGGAACATTTTTCGTATTATCGACGGTTACACAGCAGTCAAAAGGCACGGCGAAGTGTTCTTCGATGGACTCCACTATCTAATGTACTCATCCACACCCACCCTCAAGGATTCATTTTTGCCGGATACATCCTTCGTAAGAAACGAAAGCATCCCGAAGAAGTGGAATCCCGGTAAGCCCTACCCCGGCGTACCCACCCTCGCAATAGAAGTCATCTCCGACAGTGAAAGCGCAGAGGCCATCGGCAACAAAGTCAGCATCTATCTGGGAAAAGGCACAGAACAGGTATGGGTCGTCTATCCCACGCTCAAAGAAGTACACCAGTACATCAACGGCGACCAGACCACCGTGAAAATCTATCGCGGCTCTACCCATCTGGAAGTTGAAGCTCTGTTCCCCGGCCTCGAACTCACTACCGACCAGATTTTCGCCATGCCGGACTGGGTCACAGAGATGCAGGCCGAGGAAGACAGCTAGTAACCCTCCGCCTCCTG
>JBCCQC010000653.1:0-3236 GCA_039024535.1 Chloroflexota bacterium | reverse complement strand
TGTGGGCACCCTATCCGGGGCTGTCGCTGTATGTGACGGCGCGTTATGGTGCGGGCATAGTGGCCGCGCTACTCATTGCGTTTGCCGTCCACGAAGAACGGGAACACATCATACTGTGGGGGCTGCTCATCGGCGCAGTGTTTCAGGCACTCTACGCGCTTGCTCAGACGCTCAACGGCAGCGCACTCGGCCTGACCTTTATCGGCGAAATAGTCTGGCCGGAAGATAACCTGTTCAACATGGCAGAGCGCAACTTCCGCGCCTACGGCCTCACCATCCACCCGAATAATCTATCGGGCTATCTGCTGGTAGGACTGTTCGCGTCGGTGTATATGCTGCGTCTGCGCTGGCGAACACAGCGCACACTGCTTTCCATCATCGCGTATGTGATTGCTACCGGGTTGTTTCTCACATTTTCGCGGCTGGCAGTCGTTGCTGCCGGGTTAGTGATGATACCGCTGCTGCTGCTGTTCATTGATGTGCGCTGGCGTCCGCCGCGCTCGTGGGTAACGTGGGTAGTGGTGGCTGTGCTGGTGGGTGGCGTGGCCCTGCTGGGCTATCGGCTGGCCGATGTGGTCATCTTCCGGTTCGTGAACGTATTCATATACCGCGACCCACTCCCGGCGCGGGTCACGCTCGGCTTTGCGGACGCCGCAAACGTTATGCTGAACAACTGGCAGGCCGGGGCCGGGAACGGCAACCTGATGATACTCGCCGGTGATGATTCCACGCTTTCGTGGCGATTGCTACTGCCGCCGCACAACGTTTACGTCATTGTGCTGGCAGAACTCGGCCTGCCGGGGCTGATCCTGTTCCTCTCCGGCATAACGGCCACCGTATACGGCGCTGTATGCTACCGCCGTTACCCGCTGGCAAACCTGTGGAGCTACTGCCTGCTGGCGATGCTGGCAATCATGCTGCTTGACTACTACTTCTGGCTGGACTACCGCTCCAACATGCTGGTGTGGTGGGTTCTGGGCCTATACTGGGGCAACGCCTCCGTCGCAACGGACGACTGATTACCGCGCCGCCAGCACATCATTACGCCCATAGAGCAATACGCCCGTGCCATAGTACCCCGTCGGGATTTCCCGCAGCAGTGTGTAGTTATCGGTAAATTCGGGCATCTGCTCCAGGCCAAGCCGCACAAACCCCTCCATCGTGACGAAATACTCCGGCTGCGTGTCTAAAATCAACTGCGGCGGCACCGCGTAAATCTGGGGATCTGGCTCTGGCTCTCGCACCAGAATCTCCGGGTCAAACGGGTAATAAGCAGAAAGCTCCGGTGTCACCAGCCCCACCGTATCCACAATCGTTGCGCCACTGAAGTACCCGATAGCGCCAATATCTGCGCTGGCAACCCGCGTCTCTGACGTGACGCCGTATTCCTCGCGTAGCTGCGTGCCCACATCCTGATAGTGCAGTTCCAGTTCATGCCATGCCGCTGTCGGCGCGGGGTTATCCGGCCCATGATCTGGGGTCAACGTCCATGCATTGACGGACAGAAAGCCCCACCAGCCAAACATCAGCGCCGCCGCCACAGGGAACACCACCCGCGCCGAGGTGCGTTCCGCCAGCGGCGTGACGATAGCCCACACACCAATCACCGCGCCGAAAATCCACGCAGGCATGGGCGGCACAAAATACCAGCGGAACATCAGCGGGTTCGCCACGGCAAAAATCGCAAAATACAGCCACGGGTAAATCAAAAACGGCAGCAGCGCCCGTTCCCGCCGCCACACATAGCTCATCGCAAAAATACTCAGCAGCGGGTACAGCGCCATACCCACAAAAATCGAGCGCGGGCTACCAATCGTTTCAAGGTCAAGGAACGGGCTGGTGTAAAAAATCGTCATCTGCACCACCGCCCCGAATGGCGCAACCAGATAGGCCACAGTTTTTGCCCCCAGCGAGTTCGGCAAGGGCGACCCGAAATAGGCCACAGCAAACACCACCCACGGCGCAATCGTCAGCAACCCGGCCAGCCACGTCTGCCACGGCACCCGCCGCGTTTCCATATACACCGTTATCAACTGATACAGGCCCAGCGGCAATATCCATATCGCGGCATCCGGGCGCGTGAGCAACCCCAGCCCCGCAAGCACCCCCACCAGCCACTTCCGGTCATGTATCAGCGCAGTAAACGCCGCCACCATCCACAGAATATTCACACTGGTTTCCATGCCGCTGGCCGCAAACGTCACACTCAACGGGGCAATGGCCCACAACAGCCCCATCACCACCGCCGGGTAAAGGCTGCCAGTTGCACGCCGCGCCAGATGAAACAGCAGCGCCGCCGTCGCAGCATTGGCCAGCGAGTTCACAGTAATGGCATACCACGGGAAGTTCTCGCCACGCGCCACCAACGCAATCCCGGCCATCAGCATGGCATACAGCGGGGTGGTCGTGCCCAGTGTCCGCACATCCGGGTTATAGACGAACCCCTCCCCGGTAACGATGTTACGGCTGTAGCGGAACGTAATAAACGAGTCGTCCACGTTACGCGGCGTGGGCAGCATATGCGCGGCAAACGCGGTCACGGCAATAGCGATCATGAGAGCAGTTTGAAGTCGTGAGGGCATAGGGTTCACCGGGTAGGGGCGCAGGGGCACTGCACCCATGTAATCAGTATGTGTTTAGCCAGACGGGATGGTACGCATTGTGTCGCGCAGCGTCCGCGCCGTAAATGCATCCGCTTCTGCCGGGTAGAACAGCACAGCAGCATCCTGCACAATCATCAGGCGGTCATCACGCATCTGCTCAAAAAACGCAGGGCGGGCCGCCTGTAGATCCGTCGGGCTGGCATAAACATTCAGGATAGCAGGGCGGTCATCGTTGCTCAGCGTGATCTCTAGCTGCTGGCCCGGAACACCGTCCGGGGTAATATCTACCACACTGGCAACCACATCACTCCTCTGGAAGTGTGCCGCAACCGGCCCCGCCAGCACAATAGGCGCCGGGGCAGCATCAGCGCCAGTGTCGGCTGCGGGCGCACTATCAGCCACGGTTGTATCTCCGGCAGGGTTCTCTGCCGGTGCTGCAAACGGATTCGCGGTACCCTGCGGCGCATCGGCTATCGTTGATCCCCTGTCGCCGGTCACGTTCAGGAACAAAAACCCGATCAGGCCCACTGCCGCCAGTATCAGCACAACACCTACAATCACCACCGCCGGGGAACTGCCCCCACCACCGGACGAAGATCGTGTTGCTTTCGGCTCACGGTTCGATGTGTCCGC
>JBCCQC010000652.1:0-3240 GCA_039024535.1 Chloroflexota bacterium | reverse complement strand
GTTCGAGAAAACACAGTCCAGAAAAGTGAGTTTCAGCCTGCTGCCTGTGGAAAATGCTCTCGCTGGTGCAGTAAACCAGGCCTACGAATTACTGCTGGATCATGACCTGCGCATCCAGGCAGAAGTCATTCTCCATGTCCATCACTGCCTGCTGGCACCAAAGGGCGCACAGATGGATCAGATCAAACAGGTACGCTCCCACCCACAGGGCCTTGCACAGTGTGAGAAGTTCTTGAAACGCCATAACATTGAGCCAGTACCGGCCTATGACACAGCCGGTGCCGCTCGGATAGTTGCTGAGGAAAAACCGGCGCATACTGCGGCTATTGCCAGTTCTCTGGCCGGTGAACTGTATGAACTGGATGTTCTGGCGAAGGACATTGAAGATGTATCCTTCAACTATACGCGGTTCTTTGTGCTGGGGCACGATGACCCGCCGCGCGGTGCGTATAATAAAACCTCACTGGTGTTTGCGACCCGGCACCGTCCGGCGGCCCTGTACGATTGCCTGGGGGAGTTTGCATCACGCGGACTGAACCTGACCAAGATTGAGTCACGCCCGCGCAGAAATCGCCCGTGGGAGCCGGTATTTTACGTGGATTTTGAGGGTCACTGGCAGGATGAACTGGCTCAGAATGCCCTTGTGCGATTGTTACAACATGCATCATTTGTCAAAATGCTGGGGTCTTACCCGGCAGTGAAAACACGATCTGTAGGAATCTAACACGCAAGAAAGGATTTGTATGGCTGAGAAGTTGAATGTAGCAATTCTGGGCGCAACCGGGGCTGTAGGGCAGCGGTTCATCCAGTTGCTGGATAACCACCCGTGGTTCAAAGTGGCCGAGGTAATTGGCTCTGAACGCAGCGCAGGTAAAAAATATATTGATGCTGCAAACTGGGTGCTGGATGCACAGCCCCCCGCCGATGTTGCTGAACTGACAGTCAGGGCGCTGCACGACGATTTGAGTTCGCCGCTGGTATTTTCTGCACTGCCGAAGGAAGCCGCCGTTGAGGTCGAAATGAAGCTGGCCGGTGAAGGCTATATTGTTTGCACCAACGCCTCGACCAACCGTATGGTGGAAGATGTACCGTTGCTGCTGCCGGAGGTGAATCACGAACACCTGAGTCTGATTGACGTGCAGCGTGCGAACCGTGGCTGGACAACCGGCGCACTGGTCGCAAACTCGAATTGCACAACGATGCCAGTTGTAATGTCTCTCAAACCGCTGCTGCAATTCGGCGTGGACAGCATTCACATGACCAGTATGCAGGCCATCAGCGGGGCAGGGTACCCCGGTGTTGCCTCGCTGGATATTCTGGACAACGTAGTGCCTTATGTGGGCAGCGATGAAGAAAAAATGCAGACAGAAACCCTGCGTATGCTGGGTGATGTAGAAAACGACGTCATAAGCTGGCTGAGTGCGAAAACGAGCGCCTCCTGCAACCGCGTGCCGGTTGTGGATGGTCATCTCGTCAGCATTTCGATCGAATTGCAGAATAATCCCGGTGCAGAGGCGATTATCGACGCATGGGATAATTACCCGGCCCCGGATGACATCCGTATGTTACCGAGTGCGCCAGAAGTCCCGGTACAGTACCTGCGTCAGATTGATCGCCCGCAGATTCGCCGTGACCGCAACGCTGGCAATGGGATGACAACCTCCATCGGACGGTTACGTGTATGCGATGTGCTCGATTACAAATTTACGACGCTCTCTCATAATACCATCCGTGGGGCTGCCGGATGCAGTATCTTGAACGCTGAATTAATGGCTGTGCGCGGTTACATTGCGGACTTCAAACCGGCCATTGCACAGGCTGTTGCCCAACCTTAAACTTTATCGTCAGTAACCGAATAATATCAGGAGATGTATTGTGATTCAGTTTTTTGAGCTGGATAAGCTCACCGACGATGAGATGGCGAAGATTATGCGCCGCTCAGAAACGGACATCAGCAACCTGCTGCCGCTGGCGCAGGAAGTCACCGGGCGCATTCGCAACGAGGGCGATGCCGCAGTTGTTGAATACGCGCGGAAGTTCGATGCAGAAAACTTTACTGCTGAGATGCTGCGTGCCACCCCGGAAGACTTCAAAGCCGCACGGGAAGCCGTGGAGGATGACATCATCGAAGCGATTGAGGACGCCCACGCTAACATCGAGATGTTCCACAGAGAGCAGATGCCGGAGGCCATGTGGTTCACCGAGGTGCAGTCGGGGATTATGGCCGGGGAGAAGATCAGCCCGATTGCCAGCGTGGGCCTGTATGTCCCGCGCGGCAAAGGCGCTTTCCCATCCGTAATGCTCATGCTGGCGACACCAGCAAAGGTGGCTGGCGTGCCGCGTATCGCTGTGGTCACACCACCAGCTCCCAATGGTAAGCCGGATGCCGCCTCGCTGGTTGCAGCAGAGGTGTGTGGCGTAGATGACGTGTATGTAGTCGGCGGTATGCAGGCGATTGCTGCGCTGGCCTACGGTACAGAGTCGATTCCGCGTGTGGATAAGGTGATCGGGCCGGGCAGCAGCTATGTATCTGCCGCAAAGCGTCTGCTCTACGGCACACTGGATGTGGGCCTCCCTGCCGGGCCAAGCGAGTCTATTATTCTGACAGATGAGAACGTTGATCCGCGTCTGGCAGCAATTGACCTGCTGGTAGAAGCAGAGCATGGGCCGGAATCGGCAGCGATTCTGGTAACACACAGCAGAGAGGTTGCCAACCAGGTGCTGGATTGCCTGCCGGGTTATATCGCGGAGCTACCCGAATGGCGACGCAAGTTTGTCGAAAATGTGATGGCGAACTATGGCGGTGTGATGCTCACCAACTCACTGGAGGAGTCCATCCAGTTTGTAAACGACTATGCACCGGAACACCTTGAAGTGCTGACCGCAGACCCGTTCATCACGCTGAACAAGATTCAGAATGCCGGTGAAATCTTGCTCGGCCACATGACGCCGATCCCGACGGCTAACTACTGCCTCGGCCTCAACGCCATCCTGCCAACAGGCGGGTTTGCGCGCACCTTCTCCTCTGTGAGCGTGAATGACTTCCTCAAGCGCAGCGGGGTGGGCTATCTCTCGCGTGAAGGGTATGAGCGCTTGCAGGGTACGACAGCTAAGCTGGCAGACTATGAAGGGTTCCCGGCCCATGCAATGGCGATCCGCAAGCGCAATGAAATCATCGGGCTATGACCGACAACATACTGCAAACCATTCAGGAAATGCAGTACACAGACAGGAGCGCTG
>JBCCQC010000651.1:0-3245 GCA_039024535.1 Chloroflexota bacterium | reverse complement strand
CAAGCTGGTACATCGCGTTGTCCTTCATAAAGGACAGCCCCTTGAACAACGCATTGATGTGTGAACGTTCTTAGCTTTGTGCTGAACGGGGTCATGACTTCTCATGGACGTGACCGCAGTGCCCCGTCAGAGATTACCACAGGGCGTTCACACATCAATGCGTTGTTCAAGGGGCTGTCCTTTATGAAGGACAACGCGATGTACCAGCTTGCCTTTGGTGGCCCGGCTACGGTGCTGGCGGGCTATAACATGCTGCTACAGCTTGCCGGGGCGGAGCCAGACGACTACCTCCCGGATGGTGCATGGCAATTTTATGTTGAGTTCGGTTTACGGGAAGATGCTGCCCGCCACCAGAGCGAAACTGTCGGCTTCCAGCGGGTAGCGGCCCACCGTAGTATGTCCGAAGTGGATAAGCTGAGTGCGTGGATGCTGGCGTCTATGTGGCTTATTCGTGATTATGAACAGTGGCTGGAACTGCTGTGGGAAGAAAGCGCCCTGCTACAGGCCATCGAAACGTACACGGGCCTGACGGGGGTTCACCGAGACTGGCAGAAAACACGTCCGTTTGCAGCGCCGGATATTCACACCAGCCTGGTGGACTATCGCAAAGAGACGTTCGTCAAGTTCTGGAAATACCATCTATCGCAGGTATCACAGGAGCAATGGCGCTTCTTTAGCAGCAACTGGTTTACCCCGGATAAACAGGAAGAAATTGGGCGGCGCAAGCGGGCCTTTGTGCGGCAGCTCTCTATTAATCGTTACATTGAACCGGGCGAATACAGTGACGAACGCCATCCGATAGACCCCGGCAGTCGCAGGATCGCTGTAGTCTACCGGAATAACTATTATCTGGTGGATTTTCTGGATCCCGGTACGCCAGATGCCCTGCAAACTATCCGGCAGCAGGCCACCGCCATCCTGAATAGTAAAGCAGAACCGCTGGCTGAGATTGATACGCTGCTGGTTACAACCCCACGGCAGCATCAACTCAAGCTGCGGGCCACACTCAGCCGAGACCAGCGTGCCGAACTGGAACAACTGCGCAAGGCGATTATCATCCTGAACCATGACAGCGTGGAGCGTAACCAGCCGCTGACGTACATCCGGTCGAACAGGCGTGGTATTGGCGACCATGCGATTACACTGTTCCAGACCGGGGGCAGTACGGTTTTTGACTTTTCGCATATTTTCTTTGATGGCCCGGCGGCGATGGCCGTTGCCGAAATGATGACCAACGAGGCACTCAAATATGCGCAGTTACTTGCTTTAACACCGGCTGCCGATGCCGCGCCCGCTGCTGTGCAGCCCGTAGACCTGACGATGACCAATCGGTTCAACCAGACGGCTTCCCGTATTCCCCAGTACATTAACTATGTCAGTGCAGAGCAATCTGAAGCGATTGAGCCATTACAACAACTGCGCAGAAGCCTGAAAACCCGCACCCGGCTGCGACTTACTATCAATGACCTGCTGGTGCTGTACCGTACCATCTTTAACACTTACTATCAGCCATCGCAGCAGGTGCGGCGGGCCCTTGATGGGCTGCGCAGTGAACGCCGTGGGGCGGTGCTGGTTCGCAATGTGGAGACGATGTTCAAAAAACAGGCAGAGAGCAACCCGTCGCTGTTGATTCCCATCGATGCCTCGCGCTATGACCCCAGAGAACGCCTGTTTCCCAGTCTGTTTCGCAGCCCGCTGCCCAGCTTTGACCGGGAGCATAACCAGCTTGTCGCGTTGCGACAGCAGGCCACCCGGCGACGAGCCTTTGGTAGTAACCGCAGGGCGGTTGAGGACTTTGAGCGTGAGCGCCAGAACTACCTCGGCTATCTAGAAGCCTATATCGCTGTTATGCGCAAGTATCGTGAAATCGCAACCAGCGGTGAAAGTATGGGGGCAACGGCCATCCGTTTGATAGCCGGGCTGCCAAACAAGGGCCTACAAAAACTGGCGGATGAAATTCCGGGGCATCTATCGATTGTGAATGATGCGATCAAGGGTGAAGAAGTGTTCAGTAACGTGGGGCGCGTGACAGCGGGGTCATCCATCGCGCGGTTTGCCAGCGCCAAGGACGATAACAACAAAAAGGTGCTGGTGTGGGGTGTGATGACGAACGATGTGAACGAACTGTACATTACGCTGCGCGACTTCCGCGAACCCATTCTCGACATTGTACGAGAGGGGCATCTGGAAGCCGCACAGTTGATTACGCAGGATTTCCTCGACAGCTATATGCGGGGCCTGTACCGCTTTGCCGGGGAAATGCAGGACATAATTGCGACCTCACGGAAGTCGTAATCAGTCGCCACTGGCGGCTTCTGGTGTGGCCGAGAGTACCTGCTCAGATTCATCTTCTCCGCGCAGATCCAGGATAACCCGTGCAGCCCGGTCATAAACCAGATAGTTCCAGATCCAGTTAATCAGCACAACCAGACGGTTGCGGAACCCCATCAGCGTGAGGAGGTGGAGGCCCAGCCAGCTTACCCATGCCACAAAGCCGGTAAGCTGAATGCGGTTGAACACCCATGCTACGGCGTGGTTGCGGCCAATGGTCGCCATAGAGCCTTTGTCGAAGTAGGTAAATGGCTTTTCTGGCTGGCCGTTGATGCGCCGGATGACGTTTTCTGACAATAGTTTTGCCTGCTGCTGTGCCACCGGGATCAACTGCGGGTAGGGATTGCCATTTTCGTCTTCACTGTAGGCGATGTCACCCACAGCGTAAACGTTGTCAAGGCCAGTAACCTGCATCGTGCGCTCTATCGGCAGACGGCCCCCGCGCTTTAGCTCTACGCCAAAGAGCGATGCCAGCGGGCTGGCCTTAACGCCTGTGGCCCATACCAGCGTATGAGACGGGATGACATCACCGTTGCTCAGGTGAACTTCATGATTTTCGACGTGTGATACCCCGGTGCCCGTAACCACTTCGACACCGATCTGCTCCAGTTGCTCTTTTGCACTGGCCCGCAGTCGCTGCGGGTATGGATTCAGCAGGTGCTCCTGTAATTCCACGAGGATGACACGGACGGGCTTCGTCTTCAGGTGGTTGTATTCACTGCGCAGGATGTTGTTGTAGAGTTCATACATGGCCCCGGCGGTTTCAAGGCCGGTTGGCCCGCCCCCTACAACGACAATTGTCGTGAGGGCTTCCAGCGTGGCATCGTTTTCGGCCCAGTCCGCTTTTTCTACCATGCGGAGGATGTGGTTGCGCAGCATGACGGCATCTTCCAGTGTTTTGAGACCGAAGGAAT